>NZ_JAPEHY010000005.1:0-164902 GCF_028823715.1 Shewanella sp. K8 | reverse complement strand
AGGCGGAGCCGTCAGATTTACAGTCTGATCCCTTTGGCCACTCGGGAACCCCTCCTCAATTGCGGCCGCCATAGTAGTCAGAAACCTTTTTCATGTAAAGCCCGATTTTAAAAAAAGGGCTAAAGTTCGTGGTCATTTGGTCGATTAACTAACAACGAGTTGTTTTGTTGATGTTTTTTTATGCGCACTGATGTTTCCTTAATCAATGAACTGCAATTGGGCGAACGGCTTAATCTGGCTGTTGAGTCCCATCGCCGGGGGGAGTTTGCCCTGCTTTTGGCGTTGCTGTCTCAGGATGTGCGCGATTGGCCCCAGTTTCACCTGCATGACGATGTTGAAAAGGACGCTGTCCTGCGGCAGCAATTTGATCTGCCTGCGCCTCAACCTTTGGTTGGGGACTTGAGTCAAGAACCTTCCCCGGTAGACAACAGTTATCATTTTATCAGTGAGGGTGAGCGCAGCTTTCAGCTGGCCCAGGCCTTGATGCCCGAACCTTTGGTTATCAGAGGAAAGAGAGATAGCGGAATGCAGGAGGCGCTGGATAACTGCGATTGGCACACAAGGCTGCGCATGGAAGGTGTCTTGAACCAACCCAAGGTGGCATTGATGGAGTTTGTTGACCAACTCTCCGAGCAGCGCAGGTTGGCCGGTCTTTATCAAACTGCGTGAGTCTTGCCTCAGTCTGGGTCTTGTCTATGTCGTAGAATGGTGAATGCCTATCAGCATCGGAGACATATAGATGAAGAGTATTGAACAGGCTCAGGCCGCCAATGTGCAGGACACTTGTGCCGAGTGTGGCAGCTATGTGGATATAGGGACAGTGGTCGAAGAAGGAGACACCTTGCTTTCGTTGACTTTTCAAGGTGAGTCGGCAGTGGCCGATGCCGAGGCGCTAAAGCAATTGGCCAAAGGCCGCTTCGCCGATGTCAAGGCTGAGCTCTGCAACGATGAGCAGGCTGTTACCCTGGCGCTGACTTTTTCCTGTAGTGCCGAGAAAATGATTTTTCAGTTGGAAAACGGCTTGGCATAAGTGACTTAAGTAAATGGTCAAAGGTGGCCTGATCCGAAAGCTTGTGAGGCCGGCCATGGCAGGGTAAATGTAAGAAAGTATGAGTTATCTTGCTGGATATTATGTAAAAGTGTAATCTCGCGCAGAGAAGTGATAACAGGCCCGCGCATTCGGCGCGGGTTTCTTTAAGCCCGAAAGGGAACCTGAGGACATGTGTGAAGCGACGTAGGTATCAGCGATTGCTGGAGTTGTTGACCAACTCGGTTGCCAAGCAGCAGGGCGATTTCGCCAAGACAGCTGAACTGGCTACTGAGCTCTTGTGTCAGTACCTTGATGTGCAACACGCCAGTGTCTGGTCCTGGTCCAGGGATCAACATGTGCAGTTTGAAGTTGCCCGCTTTGGCTCAGGGCGACCTATTCAGACGCCCAGACCGCAACACCTCAGTCAAATACCCGCCTATATAGATCAACTCAAACAAAGACGCCACATTGACGCCAATGACGCGCTAGCGGATTGGCGGATGAGCGAGCTTGCCGAGGTCTACTTTAACGCCAACGGTATTGCCAGTGCCCTGGATATCGCTATCAGGATCAATGGCCACATTGAAGGCGTATTGAGCCTGGAGCGAACCATTGCCGGCGAACTCTGGAGCGATTTGGAGATCCATCTGGCATCGCAAGTCGCTGATCAACTGGCGCTGACTCTGGCGACCTATGATGCCTACCGTAAAGATGAACTACTGACGCTGTTTCAGTCGGCCGCGGAGCAGTCGGCCCAGGTCACCATGCTAATCAATCTGCACACAGAAGCGATTGAATACATCAACAGCGCCCATGAACAGATCACCGGTATCCCGAAAGAAAAAATGCTTGGTGCCAGCCTGAAGCAATTGGCCTTTTTTCATCAGCAACCCAAACAGGCTGAAATGACCCTGGCCAAAGTGCTGCGCGGTGAAGTGGCGACCGGTGAAGTGATGCTCAATCGTGAGCAGGGCCAGGAATACTGGCTCAGATATCATGCCAGTCAATTTATCACTCAGCGCGGTAACCATTATGTCTTGGTCTCCAGCGAAGATTGTACCGAGCAGCATAATTATCAGGCCGAACTTGAGCGCTTGGCCTGGCGTTGCAGCCTGACCGGACTATACAACCGCACCCATTTCAATCGTTTACTCGATAGAACCTATAGCGGGCAGTTGCTGTTGATCGATTTGATTGGTTTTAAACGCTTCAATGATACCTATGGGCATGAACAGGGTGATGCCTTGCTGATTGAAGTGGCCCGCCGTTTGAAACATTTTGCCTCTCTTTATCCCGGCTGCAATATTGCCAGGGTAGGCAGTGATGAGTTTGCCCTCCTGCTCGATGATAACAACGAGCTTGATATCGATGTTTGCTGTCATCGCCTCTATCAACAATTGTGCAATCCCATCAATATCGGCCGTGAGCAAGTGGATCCCAAGCCGGCACTGGCGGCGGTGGACATTGCCGAAGTCGCCGAATTGGTAGCGCCGCTGACTTGTGCCGATATTGCGCTGCAATACGCCAAGAAGAAGCAGGGTACGGCAATCCAGTTTTTCAACAGCGCGTTGCTCAAGGCGTTCAAGGATGACGCCCAGATAGAAAGAGATCTGCACGCCGCCATTCGGGGCAGACAGTTTGAACTTTATTATCAGCCGCTTAAAGATTTGCAAAGCTGTAGTTACATAGGTGCCGAAGCACTGATCCGCTGGCACCATCCCAAGCGGGGAGTACTGTATCCCGGCGCCTTTATCGATATTGCCGAACAGTCTGGGCTTATCAATGCCATAGGTACCTGGGTGTTGGAGGCCGCCTGTCGCCAGCTTAATTTGTGGCAGCACCACAATATTAATATCGCCATGCATGTGAACGTGTCGGCGCGGCAGTTTTTCGGCAGCAATCTCTATGAGCAGGTGTGGCAACTGCTCAATCGTTACCGCTTGAAGCCAGGTACGCTTATTCTGGAGATCACCGAAACCGAGTTGATGGAAGATATACGCTATGCCACCAATCTATGCCAGGAGTTGGCAGATTTGGGGGTAGGGCTTGCCATTGATGATTTCGGTACGGGTTACAGTTCAATGCGCTATTTGAAACAGTTTCCCATCAGCAAGCTCAAGATAGACAGGTCTTTTATCTCAGATCTCAATATTAGCCGTGAGAGTCGCGAAATCGTCAGTGCGATTATCGCCATGGCCAAGGCGCTGAATATCTCTCTGACAGCAGAAGGAGTTGAAACCGCCGAGCAGGAACGTTTTCTCACATCCTGCATGTGTCATCAGGCCCAAGGGTTCCTGTACAGCCCGGCACTCAGAGAAGCTGAATTCAGCGCTTTCTTGCAGCAGAGTCAACCGCTGTTGTTGCACTGATTAGCTATCCCAAGCTCACTCTGGCCAACTTGGGGCCGAACTTAAATAACTCCTAGCTAAATCCGTTTCAGACAGCAGTGTTTGAACTTGTGACCGCTGTTGCAAATGCAGGGTTCATTGCGTTTGGGATAGCTGACGGCGAACTGCTTGCCCTCGGTGTAAAACCAGTTGCCGGCCTCAAGTATAAATTTCGATTCTTCAAAAATAGCGTCCAACTGGCCATCGGCCAAATACCAGGCCTTGAAAGTGACTCTGGCCTGGGTTTGCCCCGGAGTCAAAGGTTCCCGCTCGACAATCTGCAGTCCCAGCCACTGGGTCTTTGGCATTTGGGCTAGGATTTGCGTCGTGAGTCCCTGACGATAGTCCTGGTGATGGGTATCGATAAGATAGTCAAACTCCTGTTTGACAAAGGCGGCATAGCGGGAGCGCATCAACTGCTCTGGAGTAGCAGCTGTGTGCTGCTTAGTGTGCAGCGGCTGACAGCATTCGCAGTAGGGGAGCTTGGAGTGGCAAGGGCAAAGGGTATTGGTTGGCATCGGGATTTTCTGTTTCAATCTCTGTTTCAATCGTGAATGGTAAAAAGGCGCCGGCATCCCGGCTTGAGTTTCGCTCATAATAGCGCTTTGACGGCAGCCTTGCATTGAAAAGCGGCTATATTGCTAGGCCTTGGAAGCTTTGGTTAGTGGATGATGAAAATCATTACCAGATTGAGCATCAAAACACTGAACGCAAGCCCTATGGCAAATTGGATAAGGCGTCCTTTGGCAGGTAAAGCTTCTATCAGCTGCAGCGGGTAGTCAAAGAAAATGGCCAGATAAAGCAGGCTTCGTAAGGGATAGGCCGTACCAGAGAGCCGGTACTCCCGGCCGTTTTTCAGCTTAACTGTCACGGCGTGAGCTCGTTTGCGCTCAAGCTGATGATTGTCATGATAGCCCACCCAGTGGAACACCAGACTCGCAATATCCTCTTTGGCGACAGCGGTCGTTGCTCCCGTGAGATATTGAGGCAGGAGAATACGGGTTTGGTTTATCCTTATCTGCCGCTCGTCTTTGGCACTGCTTTTCACGCCTAACTGAGTCAGTATCCGGCCTTTGCGTACCTGGATATATATCAAAAACCAGATGACGCTACAGGCAGGGAGCAACAGCAACTGAACCTTTCCCATAAAAGGTGCCAGCAGAGTGGCCAGCACAATAACGGGAACTAGGCTCAAAAGCAGCGGCAGCTCTTTTCTCCAGGGCAAAGTAAAAAAGCTCAAAGAGATGGGCAAAGTGATTTCGCTCACCAAATCCAGGTTAGCGTATTTGCCGGTAAAGGTGCGATCGAACCATTTGCAATCGTTCAATAAGGCTTTGAGCGTCATCTGACTCATAATTCCTTTTATTTGTCGTGAACTTCAGCAAGAGAAGTGAACAAGGTAATCCGTCATTGTAATTGCAGCAAAAACGATAGCGCTCTTATATCCGTAGGGCACACTCTCAAGTACTGTCAACTACTTGGCATGAACGATTTCAATTTCAACACTGGGTGGGAGATCGCTGGCAGGGGGCACGGGGGCAAACTGCTCGCCATAATACAGGTTAGGTTGGGGTTTGGCGTTGAAATAATGCTCAGGCTCGGCGCGGTTGCTGGTATCAACATCCACTAACCAGTTACCTTTTTTATCTTTATGGCTGACGATAACGATTTTACCGGCAAACTCGCTCATGGGTTCTTCAGTATCTTTTGGCGGGTGAAAACGCACCAGATAATAGCCTATGTCAGTGGCGCTCTTTCCGTGTGCCTGACGCTGAACAACCCTAAAATCCACATCTATCCTGGCTTGTTTATGGCGAATTCGGTCAAAGAACTTTTGATACAGTTTGAGTACGTTTTCACGCCCCTGAACTATGGCAAGGCTTTGCTGTTCAGGAATATAAGTGGCATCCTCGGCGTATATATCCTCCAAGGGAGCTGAGTCGAGTTCATTAAATGCCCGGTTGAACATGACATAGACACGATTAAGGGCTGCTTGGTCTTTATCCTGCAATTCGGCGGCCTTGAGGGGCTGAAGCACAGAAATCAGGCAAAAGAACAATAGGGTCAGGAATTTCATTAAAATCATCTAAGCAGGCTCATCTGACCTCACTATAATAGAAGCCCCTTGGTAACAGAAGATTGATTTCTTTACAAAGTGTGTAAACCTCGTCATAAGTTGGAGGAGTCGCATCATGAAAGCAGATGATCTGACACTTTTTATGCAAGAAATGGCCGATGTGGTGCCGCTCAAGCAACAAACCCAGGCCCAGACCAGAGCGAAACCTCTTTCCAGCGAGTCAAAACAGGCACGCAAAGCCGCCGCCGAGGCCCATGAGTACCTGCAGCGCCTGACCTTGGATTTAGCGCTGATCCCCAGAGTGAAACCCGATGATATGCTCAGCTACAAGCAGCAGGGTATCCAGGAGGCGGTATTCAAGAATTTACGTCTCGGCAAATACAAGATAGCCGCCGAGCTGGATATTCATGCCATGTCGGTGCGCCAAGCCAGAGATTATCTGCTCGGTTTCATTCAAGCTCAGGTGGCTTTGGGCCACCGCTGCGTGCTGGTGATCCATGGCAAAGGGCAGAATCGTAAGCCGTTTCCTGGGCTTATCAAGTCCTGTGTCAACTTCTGGTTGTCGCAGATGGATGAAGTGCAAGCGTTTCACAGCGCTCAGCGCGAACATGGCGGCTATGGGGCCCTCTATGTGATGTTGCCTAAATCAGAAGCCAAACGGCTTGAATCCCGCGAGACCAACCACAAAGGAGCAGGCTTTCGCTGAGCTGTCTTTAACGGCGGTTTACAGGCCTTGCAAGAGGCCGAGATTTAGTTTGACATAAGTGTAACCAATGTTTAATTTAAACGAGTGTTTTAAATTAACTAAGGTCACGGAATGGCAAGTCGATCTGATACCAAGACAAGAATTCTCGATGCCGCGGAGAAGCTGTTTGCCGAGCGGGGGTTTTCAGAAACCTCCCTCAGGCTTATCACCAGCAAAGCAGAAGTGAATCTTGCATCTGTAAACTACCATTTTGGTTCCAAAAAAGAGCTCATCCGCGCGGTTTTGGCACGTTACCTGGACGTGTTTATGCCGTCGGCGTCCAACGCCATCAATGAGCTTATCGGCCGGGATAAACAAGCTTCTTTGGATGCCATTTTTTCCTCCCTGGTGGGACCGCTGCTTGAACTCAACAAAGTCCGCAACGAAGGAACCAGTATCTTCCTGCAACTGCTCGGTCGCGGTTACATCGAAAGCCAGGGGCACTTGCGCTGGTTTATTACCACCCACTATGGTGAGCATCTGGATCAGTTTGTTCAGGCTGTGTCCGGCAGTGCACCTCACATTCCGCCGGCAGAGATGTTCTGGCGCTTGCACTTTACCCTGGGAACCATAGTTTTCACCATGGCCTCGGCCGATGCGCTCAATGAGATAGCCGAAGCCGACTTTGGTGAACATAATGATATAGAGGCGGTCATCCGCAAGGTGATCCCCTACATGGCCGCCGGTGTGGCTGTGCCGCTGGTTTCTCAAGCAGAATAAAGGTCTGGTTATGAGTATTATCCTTCTAATAATTGTTGCCCTGATAGCGCTGTTCTTCGTGCGCAATATACGCCTGCAGTTCGTGACACGGCCGGTATTGGCCTTCTTTCGTAAGGTGTTACCGCCGCTTTCTGATACAGAGCGTGAAGCGATGGAGGCCGGTGATGTCTGGTGGGAAGCCGAGCTGTTTCGTGGTAAACCCAACTGGGAAAGCCTGCACGCCTATGGCAAGCCGGCACTGAGCGCTGAAGAGAAAGACTTTATCGACCATCAGGTGATGACGGCGCTAAAGATGATTGATGACTATGACATAGTCAACAACCGCAAGGACTTACCGCCTGAGCTGTGGGAGTACTTCAAGAAAGAAGGCTTCTTTGCGCTGATCATCCCCAAAAAATACGGTGGCCGTGAGTTTTCTGCCTATGCCAACTCCACCATAGTCAGTAAGTTGGCGAGCCGCAGTGTCAGCGCCGCCGTGACTGTGATGGTACCCAACTCACTCGGCCCGGGTGAGCTGTTGACTCACTATGGTACCAAGGAGCAGAAAGAGCATTGGTTGCCGGCCTTGGCCAAAGGGGAAGAGATCCCTTGTTTCGCCCTGACCGGCCCCGAAGCCGGCTCAGATGCCGGTGCCATTCCCGATGAAGGGCTAGTCTGCCGCGGTGAGTTCCAGGGCGAGGAAACTCTGGGGCTGAAGCTGAGCTGGAACAAGCGTTACATCACGCTGGCACCTGTGGCCACTGTGCTGGGGCTGGCATTTCAGATGCGTGACCCAGACGGGCTGTTGGGGGACAAGGTTAACTTGGGGATCACCTGCGCCCTGATCCCAACCGATCATCCCGGCGTGAAAATTGGTCGCCGTCACAATCCGCTCAATATGGCCTTTATGAATGGTACCACTCAAGGGGAAGAGGTATTTATTCCGCTGGATTGGATCATAGGTGGCCCGCAATACGCCGGCCGCGGCTGGCGTATGCTGGTGGAGTGTCTCTCTGCCGGACGTGGCATTTCACTGCCGGCGCTGGCGACGGCGTCAGGGCATATGGCGACCAAGACGACAACCGCCTACAGCTACGTGCGTAAACAGTTTGGCATGGCCATAGGTCAGTTTGAAGGGGTTCAGGAAGCGCTGGCAAGGATCATCGCCAACACCTATCAGCTGGAAGCGGCCCGTCGTCTGACAACCACAGGCATAGATCTCAAGGTTAAACCGTCTGTGGTGACCGCGATTGCCAAATATCACATGACAGAGCTTGGCCGTCAGGTGATGAACGATGCCATGGATATTCAGTCCGGCAAGGGTATTCAGATGGGGCCAAAAAACTATCTGGCTCATGGCTATATGGCCAACCCTATCTCCATCACAGTGGAAGGGGCCAACATCCTGACCCGTAGTTTGATGATCTTCGGTCAGGGCGCGACCCGCTGTCATCCTTATGTGCTGGCCGAGATGGAAGCTGCCGGCATGGAAGACAACAGTGAAGCGCTGGAGCGTTTCGACTCCTTGCTGATGGGCCACATAGGTTATGCGCTGCGTAATGCCTTCGGCTCATTGGGCAATGCTCTCAGCCGTAGCTATTTTGAGCGTTCACCCGTGAGTGGCGATACTCGCGACTATTACAAGCAGATGGCCCGTCTGTCCAAGGCGCTGGCGCTGGTGACTGACTTGTCGATGCTTATCTTGGGCGGCGATCTCAAGCGCAAGGAGATGATTTCGGCCAGACTCGGTGATGTGCTCAGTCAGCTGTATCTGGGCTCGGCCACATTGAAACTGTTTGAAGACAATGGCCGCCAGTTTGACGATCTGCCGATAGTCAAACATGTGATGGATACCCGATTGCAACTGGCTGCCAAGGCGCTTGAGCAGGCGATAGCCAACTTCCCCAATCGTCCGGTTGCCTGGGTCATGCGTGTGCTGGTATTCCCACTGGGGAACCACTTCAACGGCCCGAAAGACAGTCAGTCCATTGAGCTGGTCAAGAGCATGCTTAAACCGGGTCCGGCCCGTGACAGGCTGACCTTCCTCTGTCCTGAGTTTGACGGCGACACCAGTGGTATTGCCGAGGTGGAAGCGGCATTCAAGGCTCAATATCAGTGCCGTGAACTGCACGGCAAACTGAGAAAGGCACAAAAAGATTGCCGTTTGCCTGCCAAACTGGCGCCTTTATCTCTGTATCAGGCGGCGTTGGACGCTGAGGTTATCAGTAAAGCCGAGTATGAGCAGTTGCTTGAGGCCGATAAGCTGCGGTTGGCGGCAATCAATGTCGATGATTTTGAAACTCTGTAATTGAGATTGATTGGTATGTGAATTTCAGTTTGGTAAGCCTGTCCCAGGCGGGCTTAGCTCTGATGTAAACTTAGCTCTGATGTAAACAAAATCACCAAGCCTGAAACAGAACAAAAGCAGTAGAAATAAAAAAGGTACGCCGAGGCGTACCTTTTCTGTTTTGTTATCAGCTTAGCGCTATTGGCAAGCCATTAGGCTACGATCAACACCTTGCAGGTATTGGTGCCACCTACGGTTTCCATGGCATCACCCTTGGTCATGAGCACCATGTCACCACTCTCCAGATACCCCTTGGCCTTGAGGCTTTCAAGGGCCTTTTTCGCCAGCTCATCGGCGGCATAAACGGTGGAGTCAAACTCGACCGGATAGACACCACGATAGAGCGCCATCTTGGCCAAAGTGGGCTGATGACGGGCGAGGGCGAAGATAGGCAGCGCCGAGCTTATCCGTGACATCAACTTGGGCGTTGCACCGGATTCGGTCAGGGCGATAATCGCCTTCACACCTTGCATATGGTTGGCGGCATACATGGTAGACAGCGCTATGGTTTCTTCTATGGAGCTGAAGCTTTCATCCAGACGGTGCTTGGATACCCGCACACTGGGATGTGCTTCGGCGCCGAGACAAACCCTGGCCATGGCCTGAACCGTTTCTTCCGGATAATCCCCGGCAGCGGTCTCGGCAGAGAGCATCACTGCGTCTGTACCATCGAGTACGGCGTTGGCCACGTCCATGACTTCTGCGCGGGTAGGCATAGGACTGCTGATCATAGACTCCATCATCTGGGTCGCGGTGATCACCACCTTGTTGAGCTGACGCGAGCGGCTGATCAGTTTCTTCTGCACGGCAACCAGAGCCGGATCGCCGATTTCTACCCCCAGGTCACCGCGGGCAACCATGACGGCATCGGAGGCGAGGATCACATCGTCCATCGCTTCATCGGAAGCCACGGCTTCGGCGCGCTCTACCTTGGATACTATCAGGGCATTGCTGCCGGCCTTTTGCGCCAGTTCGCGGGCATAGTTAAGATCGGCGCCGCTGCGTGGGAAGGATACCGCCAGGTAGTCGACCTGAATTTGTGCCGCAGTGACAATGTCCTGCTTGTCTTTATCTGTCAGCGCCGCGGCAGATAGACCACCGCCTTTCTTGTTGATCCCCTTGTTGTTGGACAGGGGACCGGCAACTGTCACGCTGGTATGTACCTTACGGCCTTCTACCTTTTCGACTTTCAGTTGTACCCGGCCATCGTCCAGCATCAGGATATCACCGACAACCACATCGTCCGGCAGTTCCTTGTAATCGATACCCACCTGAGTTTCATCACCTTCGCCTTTACCCAATTCGGCATCCAGAATGAATGGCTGGCCGAGCTTGAGTTGGACTTTCTTATTGTCCTTGAAGGTGGAAACACGGATTTTCGGACCCTGGAGATCGCCGAGGATGGCAACGTGTACACCAAGCTCTTTCGCAATACTGCGGGCCTGGCTGGCGCGTTTGAGGTGATCTTCGGGGGAACCGTGGGAGAAGTTGAGGCGAACAACGTTGGCACCTGCTGCTATGATACGACGCAGGTTATCATCACGATCTGTGGCTGGGCCCAGCGTGGTAACGATCTTGGTTCTGCGGAACATAATATACTCCGTTTAAGTTTTAAAAAAATCTTACGCTATATTAACAGACATCGGCTCAATATGTAGGAAACTTACAGACAAAATGATCTAACTCAAAGTTTTATTTTTGTGAGTTACGGCTAATTTTAGGCGGGGCATGGGCAGTTGCCAATTTTGGTAACTGCCCTGGAGCTTACGGGAAAGGGGATTACAGCGGCTCGCTCTTATCGATGCGGGATTCTTTCAATACCTCTTTGACCCGCTTGAGACTTTCCCTGAAGCGTGGACCCCGGCGTAGCGTAAATCCGGTCGCCAGCACATCAATAATCACCAACTGAGCCAAACGTGACGCCATAGGCAGGTACATATCAGTGTCCTCCGGCACCTCCATGGTAACCGGCAGGGTACATTCCTGCGACAGCGGCGAGTGGCGCGCTGTTATACCAATCACGGCAGCGCCGTTTTCTCTGGCCAATCTTGCTATATCGATCAAAGACTTGGTGCGGCCTGTGTGGGAAATCAGCACCACTACATCGCCTTCATCACTATTGATACAGCTCATGCGTTGCATCAACACATCATCGAAACATAAAACCGGTACATTAAAGCGGAAGAACTTGTTCTGGGCATCGTGTGCTACTGAGGCTGAGGCGCCAAGACCGAAGAAAGAGATCTTTTTCGCTTGAGTCAGTATGTCTACCGCCTTGTTGATGGCCGTGGTATCTATGCTCTGGCGTGCTGTATCCAGAGAAGCCATGGAAGATTCGAAGATCTTGGTGGTGTAAGACTCGGGTGTATCATCTTCCTCAACGTGACGACTGACGTAAGGGGTACCATTCGCGAGACTTTGGGCCAGATGTAATTTAAAATCCGGGAAACCTTTGGTATCCAAACGACGACAGAAGCGGTTGACTGTAGGCTCGCTGACATCCGCCATCTTGGCCAGAGTTGCTATGCTTGAGTGAATAGCTGTCTGGGGAGATGCCAGGATAACTTCGGCTACTTTGCGTTCTGACTTGCTGAAATGGGGGAGGTTTTTTTGAACCTTTTCTAGGGTATTCATACGCGTACGTCCGCTGGGTTGAAATTATGTAATTTTATTATTTCTTTGAGGCATGAGCACTACAAAGTAGGGTGCAAACCAATCTTGACGTAAGTCCTGTATATACCGGAATGAAAACAGGCTAACTTCCGAGATAAGAAGGTTTTAAGCAAGAAAAGCATACCAGATTATTGCCAAACCTGCCTAGACTGGCCTCATGGCTTTATTTGCAAATTATAGATGCATTTAATAAATACTGTTGTTATATTACAACAAAAGTGTGGAATTCTTCATCGCATAGCGGAACCACCACCGACAAAAGGAGAGCATTAAGCAATGGGCAAAACAACATCAGAGGCCAAAGCTTGTGATTTTGTACTCTTTGGTACCAAGGGCGACTTGGCAAGGCGCAAATTGTTGCCTTCGCTCTACCAGCTGGATAAGGCCGGCCTGCTCAATCGGGACACTAAGGTCATAGGTGTTGCCAAAGACGAATTCTCTGCCGAAGATTTTCGCGAACTGGTTAAAACAGCCCTGAGCACCTTTGTTAAAGAACCCCTGTGCGACACCACGCTTTCCCGCTTCCTCGAACGTTGCCATTATGTCGGCACCAATTTTACCGAATCTGAAGGATACAAAGCCTTCCACCAATTGCTCGAGCCTGCAAAGCGGGTGATGGTCAACTATTTTGCTACGCCTCCAGCCATCTTCGGTGATATCTGCCGTTGCCTGCATGAACAACAACTGATCCATCCCGATACCCGGGTGGTGCTGGAAAAGCCCATAGGCTCAGATCTGCAGTCATCCAGAGTGATTAACGATCAGGTTTCTGCCTACTTCAGTGAGAGTCAGGTCTATCGTATCGACCATTATCTGGGTAAAGAAACAGTACAGAACCTGATTGCTTTGCGTTTTGCCAATTCACTGTTTGCCTCCAAGTGGGATAACCGCACCATAGATCATGTACAGATCACAGTGGCCGAAGAGGTGGGCATTGAAGGGCGCTGGGGCTATTTCGACAAAGCCGGCCAGATGCGAGACATGATCCAGAACCACCTGTTGCAGGTGCTGACCTTGATTGCCATGGACCCACCTGTGAACCTGGATGCCGATAGCATTCGTGATGAGAAGGTGAAGGTGCTCAAGTCGCTGCGTCCCATCAATCAGGACAATGTATTTGAAAACACTGTGCGCGGCCAGTATTCGGCCGGGTTCCTCAAAGGATCGCCGGTTCCCGGTTATCTGGAGGAAGAGGGCGCCAACGTGGATTCCAACACAGAGACCTTTGTCGCCTTGCGTGTCGATATCGACAACTGGCGCTGGGCCGGGGTGCCTTTCTATCTGCGCAGCGGTAAACGTATGCCGTTCAAGAGTTCTGAAATTGTCATCTATTTCAAGAATCCACCCCATAACCTGTATCGTTCAAGCCATCGTAATCTGCCGCCCAATAAGCTGACCATTCGTCTGCAACCACATGAAGGGGTAGAGATCCAGATGATGAACAAGGTGCCCGGGCTTGAGCAAAAACAGCGATTGCAAACCACCAAGCTGGATTTGAGCTTCTCAGACACCTTCAAGAACGAACGTATCGCCGATGCTTATGAACGTTTGTTGCTCGAAGCCATGCTGGGTAATCAGGCATTGTTTGTGCGCCGCGACGAAGTGGAGCAGGCCTGGACCTGGGTAGATGGCATTATTCAATCCTGGGAGATGAGCAACGAAAAGCCCAAGCCTTATCCTGCCGGTACCTGGGGGCCTGTGGCCTCAGTGGCCTTGATCACCAAAGACGGCCGCTCCTGGGATGAATAAGGAGATAGCATGATTAAAGAAACCGTATTCAAATCGTTCGATAACCCAACTGCGCTGGAAGCCCAGTTGGCCGAGCGTATTGCCGGCGCGCTGCAAAACGCGATAGATAGCCGCGGCAAGGCCAGCCTGGTGGTTTCCGGTGGTTCGACGCCGCTGAAACTGTTTGCCGAGCTCAGCCACAAGATGATCGACTGGAGTGATGTTTACATTACGCTCGCCGACGAGCGCTGGGTGGATGCCGAAGACAAGGACTCCAACGAGCGCCTGGTGCGCGAGCATCTACTGCAAAATCGCGCCGCCAGCGCCAAGTTTCGTGGCCTGAAGAATATGTTTGCCAGCCCGGAAGCGGGTTTGAGTATGGCCACAGAGCAGTTGGCCAACTTCCCGCGGCCTTTCGATGTGGTAGTGCTGGGAATGGGCAATGATGGTCATACCTGCTCCTGGTTTCCCTGCGCCCCCGAAGCGCAACTGACCGAGGCGCTGGAAACCGATGCACTGCTGTGCGCCGTGCATCCGGGCAATGCGCCTCACGCCAGGATCAGCCTGAGCCGTAAAGCCGTGCTCGGCAGCCGCCAGATCTATCTGCATCTGGTCGGCGAAACCAAACTTTCCGTATATCACCAAGCTCTCGAGAGTGACGATCCCAGGGAAATGCCGATCCGCGCCGTGTTGGCGCAGCGCAAGACCCCGGTCGATGTGTTCTGGAGCGCTTAAGGAGGCAAGATGCACCCAAGAGTTCAAGCCGTAACAGACAGGATTATTGCCCGCAGCCAAGAGCACAGGGGTAAGTACCTGGCGGCATTGGCCGAAGCCAGAGCCAAGGGCGTGCACCGCAGCAGCTTGAGCTGCGGCAATCTGGCCCATGGGTTTGCCGCTTGTCAGCCGGCCGATAAAGACAGCCTGCGCCAGCTGACCAAGGCCAACATAGGCATAGTAACAGCATTCAATGACATGCTTTCGGCGCACCAACCCTATGAACACTATCCTGAATTGCTGAAACAGGCCTGCAATGAAGTGGGCAGTGTTGCTCAGGTGGCAGGCGGTGTACCGGCCATGTGTGACGGTGTTACCCAGGGCCAACCCGGAATGGAGCTCAGCCTGCTGAGCCGTGAAGTGATTGCCATGGCTACCGCTGTTGGCCTGTCCCACAATATGTTTGATGGTGCCTTGCTGCTGGGTATTTGTGACAAGATAGTCCCTGGGCTACTGATAGGCGCCCTGAGCTTTGGTCATCTGCCCATGCTGTTTGTGCCGGCGGGACCGATGAAGTCCGGGATCCCCAACAAGGAAAAAGCCCGTATTCGCCAACAGTTTGCTGAAGGCAAGGTCGATAGAGCCGCCTTGCTCGAAGCCGAGTCCAAGTCCTATCACAGCGCAGGAACCTGTACCTTCTACGGTACGGCCAACAGCAACCAGTTGATGCTGGAAGTCATGGGGCTGCAGTTACCCGGCTCCTCATTTGTTAATCCGGACGACCCTTTGCGTGAGGCGCTCAATAAAGCGGCCGCCAAACAGGTGTGCCGTCTGACCGAACTTGGCAGCCAATATAGCCCCATAGGCGAGCTGGTTTGTGAAAAGTCGATAGTCAACGGCATAGTGGCTCTGCTGGCCACCGGCGGTTCGACCAATCTCACCATGCACATAGTGGCGGCGGCCCGTGCGGCCGGCATCATAGTCAACTGGGACGATTTCTCCGAACTGTCGGATGTAGTGCCGCTGCTGGCCAGGGTTTATCCCAACGGCCATGCCGACATCAACCATTTTCATGCTGCCGGTGGGATGGCTTATCTGGTGCGGCAGTTGCTGGATGCCGGTTTACTGCATCAAGACGTCAACACAGTGGCCGGCTTTGGTCTTGAGCGTTACACCAAGGAGCCCAAGTTGCTCAATGGCGAGCTCAGCTGGGTGGATGGCCCGACCGAAAGTCTGGACAGCGAAGTGCTGACTTCAGTGGTCGAGCCGTTTCAGAGCAACGGCGGTCTTAAGCTGCTCAAGGGCAATCTGGGCCGGGCGGTTATCAAGGTTTCTGCGGTGCAGGAGCAACACAGAGTGGTGGAAGCACCTGCTGTGGTTATCGACGATCAGAACCAACTCAATGAGCTCTTTACCAGTGGTCAACTGGATAAGGACTGCGTGGTGGTGGTCAAGGGGCAAGGCCCCAAGGCCAACGGCATGCCTGAGCTGCATAAGCTGACGCCTATTCTCGGGACTTTGCAGGACAGGGGCTTTAAAGTTGCCCTGGTGACCGATGGCCGTATGTCAGGAGCCTCAGGCAAGGTGCCGGCGGCCATTCACCTGACGCCGGAAGCGCTCGATGGCGGTATGATAGCCAAGGTGCACAGCGGTGATTTGGTGCGGGTCGATGCCGAAAAGGGCGAACTCAGTCTGCTGGTCGATGAGCAGCAACTGGCCGCAAGAAGTGCCGATAAAGTGGAATTGAGAAGTGTGCGTTACGGCATGGGCCGTGAGCTGTTCAGTGCGCTGCGCGCCAATCTCAGCAGCCCTGAAACCGGTGCTCGCAGTACCAGTGCCATAGATGACTATTACTAATCATTAAGGAATAAAGTACATGCTTGAGAATAACTGGTCCTTGCAACCTCAGGACATATTTAAACTGAGCCCGATCATTCCGGTAATGGTTATCAACAAGATTGAACATGCGGTGCCCCTGGCCAAGGCCCTGGTTGCCGGCGGCATTCGGGTACTGGAAGTGACGCTGCGTACCGATTGTGCCCTCGAGGCCATAGGGCGGATAGCTGCCGAGGTACCGGAAGCCTTGGTCGGTGCCGGCACCATACTGAATGAAGCGCAATTGGCGCAGGCGGCAGAGGCCGGCGCTCAGTTTGCCATCACCCCGGGGGCAACTGTAGAACTGCTCAAGGCGGGTAAAGCCGGTAAGATCCCGCTTATTCCGGGGGTGGCCAGTATCTCCGAAGTCATGGTGGGGTTGGGTCTGGGCTATACCCACTTCAAGTTCTTCCCGGCAGAGGCTTCTGGCGGGGTCAATGCGCTCAAGGCTTTCAGTGGTCCACTGGCCGATGTCCGTTTCTGCCCAACCGGCGGGATCACCCCGAGCAGCTATAAAGACTACCTGGCGCTGGGGAATGTCGATTGTATCGGTGGCAGCTGGATTGCCCCGGTGGAAGCGATGGAGCAGGGCGACTGGGCCAGGATCACCAGGCTATGCCAGGAAGCCATCGCGGCGTTGTAAGCATCTGGCAGTGAATGAATAAGGCTACCCGAGGTAGCCTTTTCTTTGCTCCGGTGTTTTTATTGGCAACAAAATCAACAATTTTAGTCCTTTAGGCTGGCTTGCACTGTTATTGGCTTTAGGGTAGCTTGATTTGAAAAGGGTAGGCTATTGGTTTTTATTGGTCAGTTCTGTTGCTGCTGCAACGACTGCCGATAAATAAGCCGTATGACTCAGGGAGGAGCCTTTGTGAGACTTGAGCGCATCATCAAGCATTACAACGCCTGTCATTGTCAGGCATGTTCGTTTCAGCCCCAAACCGACCATATCACTGAAGCCAAGATCATTTCTCATTTTGCCGGCAACTGGTTAGCAGTACCAGTTGGACTCTGCATCATGGTTTTACTTGGATTTCAGCCGTTACCCATTAAAATGTCTTGCCCTGCCTGTGGAAACACCTTTTTCGCCAGCGGCTTTCGTCACTAATCGTTTCAGGATCTGATTAAAAGGAGTTTTGTCATGTACGACTCAGCGGTAATTCCTTCATCTATTTACTCATCTAAAGCCAGCAAACTGAGCGGGCTATGTTCCGGTCTCAGATATATGCTGGTTTTGGCTTTTGCCTGGCTCCTTGGTGGTTGCGGCCAGCCCTTGCCGCTGGACAAGGCCGAGTATGCCGGAGAGTGGCAGAGTGCTGACATGTATCTGCTTATTCAGCACGATGGCTCTGTGGAGTATCAGCGTTATGATGGCAACAGCCGCACCTCGATCAGTGGTGGTATCCAGAAATTTGATGGTAACGACTTTGAAGTGGGGATCGGTTTTATCTCCAGTCGTTTTGAAGTGTCAGAGCCGCCACACAGGGTCGGAAGCGACTGGCAGATGGTGGTTGATGGTGTCCGGTTGACCAGGGTTTCCGATGTGCAGTTTTATTGAGCCTAAGCCCTGTTCAAGTCTAGCTTCAAGTAGAGATGGAAAAGGCGCCAATGGCGCCTTTTTTGTGTCAGTCTTTGTTTTTGTCCTGATGTTTTCCATCAGTCTGGGAGCTCGGGGTTTTATCCGTGTTGTCAGCGGTTTCACCCTTACGTTTTATCTGCTTGTCTTTACTGTGCTGGCCAAATTGCGGCATTTTGAACTTGGCACTGTACTTGAGCACCGCCAGGTTGCTGGCGATAACGCCTATCACCAAAATGATGATCAACCAGACTTCCAAAGATGACATTTCCATCTCTTGCTACCTGCTTCAGTCTACGGCCAGACGCTGTTCACAGCGGCGGATATCTTCAGGTGTATCTACCTCTGGCGAGTCAAATGCGCTGATGGCGACCTTGATCTTGTGACCATATTCCAGGGCTCGCAGTTGCTCCAGTTTTTCCAGATCTTCCAGTCTGCCCAAAGGCAATTTGGCAAAGGTCTCGACAAAACGACGGGTGTAGGCATAAACCCCAAGATGCTTATAGACAGGGTAGTCGCTGACATCACGGCCGAATGGTATCCGAGCGCGGGAGAAATAAAGCGCATAGAATTCGTTGTCGAACACCATCTTCACATGCTTGGGATCGTCCAGCTCTTCCTCTTCGGTGATCTGATAGCCGAGGGTGGCCATTTCAAACTCACCGGGATGACGCTGGAACAGACTGATGATCTGCTCTATGGAGATGGGATCGATCAGGGGTTGATCCCCTTGCAGGTTGATCACCAGATCGTCATCCGCCAACCCCAATTGGGTAATGGCATCGTTAATCCTGTCGGTGCCGGAGGCCGCTTCGGCGCCGGTCATCACAACATTCCCGCCAAAGGCCTCTACGGCGTCCTTGATGCGTACATCATCGGTTGCCACATAGATGTTATCCAACCCTTTGGCCAGTCCGGCGCGCTCATAAACGTGCTGGATCATAGGTTTACCGTTAATCGGTGCCAGAGGTTTGCCGGGAAAGCGGCTGGAACCATAGCGTGCAGGGATCAACAGGGTGACTTTCATTCAATTTTCCTAGTATTCAAGAAGAAAGGGCTCATAAAGAGCCCTAATCATAGCAGTCATTTACCGGCTTAGATACGACGGAACAGCTTGGTCAGCATCTCATCGGTGACTTTTTCCTGCCAGCTGTCACCATAGACGTTGGCCCACAAAGGACCCATGCTCTTGGTGACTTTAACCATGGCGGCAATGGTTTCGTCCGGCAGATCTTTACAGATGTTTTTAGGCAACTGGATGTTGTGCTTCTTCATCATGGCGCGAAACTCTTCAACCCCTTCAGGGTAGAATTCTTCCAGTACGTCGAAGGCGATACAGTTACCAATACCGTGGTGATAACCCAGGATATAAGACAGACCGTAAGAAACCGCATGACAGGCACCTACCTGGCTATAGGCGATACTCATACCGCCCATGAAAGAGGCCATCATCAGCTTGTCGTCTTTCTCAGGGTGATCGCCCAGGAAGACTTCACGGCACATATCCATGGACTTCTCGGCGTAGGCGCGTGAGAACTCGTTCAGGAAGGTACCTTGCAGAGACTCAACACAGTGGATATAGCAGTCCATACCTGTGTAGAACCATTGGTCTGTGGGTACGCCGGCAATCAGCTCGGAGTCCATGATGATCTGATCGAATACTGTGTAGTCAGAGTTCAGACCCAGTTTACGCTCAGGGCCGCACAGCACCGCAGTACGTGAAGCTTCGGCACCTGTACCGGAAATGGTAGGGATACCGATATGGTGAATCGCAGGGTTCTTGATCAGATCCCAGCCTTGATACTTGGCAGAACCGCCTGGGTTGGTCAGCATCAAAGATACGGCTTTGGCCAGATCCATGGTGGCGCCGCCGCCAAGACCGACTACGCTCACAGGCAGTTTGCTGTTGAATGCCTGAACCTGTTCAGTAAGGCTGTCAACCTGCTCTGTGGTTGGCTCATCATCGACATTGACCCACAGCAAGAAATCTTGCTCTTTCAAAGGCAAACGGCCTTCCAGTGGTTTGCCCTTGTGAACGTCATCCACTACGAAAACCACGAAATCGTTGGCTTCTTTGCGCTCGGCGGCCAGCACTTCATCCAGTTGGACAAAAGAACCGCGACCAAAGATCATTTTGGGGACGACTTTAAAATTCTTGAAACTCATAGCAACCAGCTCCCTTTAGGTTATTGGGCAAATGCTTTCTTGATGTTGGCAATGCGCTCGGCAATCTGTTCTTCAGTCCAGGACAGCTTGATTAGCATGGAAATGGTCCGGCTCATGATAGCGTCAGATTTGGGCACAGAAACCTTAGTATAATCCGGACGATCTTCGATTAATGTGATCGGCAGGGCAGCAGGGCTCTTGAGCTGCTGAATGTGATGCCAGTTCTTCAGGTAGTGCCAGTTGTTGACATACCAGTAGAAGCAACCGTCTACACCGTTGGCGGAGAGCGCCTTGCTGACTTCCTGAGTGCGCTGCTCGGTTGGCAGCATAAAGCTGAGGAAACCGGCGCTGTCGCCTTCAGGATCCGGAATTTCGCGGAAAGTAACTTCTTCAATATCGGCCATGGCGTCTTTGATAAGCTTTTTGTTGCGACGCTGGATCTCCACTATGGTGTCCAGTTTGCGCAGCTGAGCCAGACCCAGGGCGGCGTTCATCTCGCTGATACGGAAGTTGAGACCCATGATAGGGTGAGACTCGGCGCCGCGGTCATTACCTATATGATCATGGCCGTGGTCAGAGAACATGTGGGCGTGGTTGTAGATGGTTTCATCATTGGTGATCACAGCGCCACCTTCACCACAGGTGATGGTTTTAACCGAGTCGAAAGAGAAACAACCTACAGCACCTATGGTACCCAGTGCCTGACCTTTGTAGCTGCCGCCGATAGCCTGACAGGCATCTTCCAGCAGTACCAGATTGTGTTTTTCACAGATGGCTTTGATTTCGTCCATCTTGGCCATGGAACCGCACATGTGTACCAGGTTTACTGCCTTGGTGCGAGGGGTTATAGCGGCTTCAATTCCTTCTGGTGACAGACACAGAGTCTCATCGATTTCGGCAAATACCGGAATGGCGCCGGCCATGAATACTGCCTCAACAGAAGCGACAAAGGTGAAAGGAGGAACAATCACTTCATCCCCGGCGCCGATACCGGCGGCGGCCAGCGCGGTTTGCAGGGCGGCAGTACCGCTGGAGAGCAGGTGAGCATGCTTGACATTCATCTTGTCACATAAGAGCTGCTCCATATCGCGGGTTTTCCAGCGATCATTACGCATGGCATCAAAGTTGTAACGGAAGGTGAATCCGTTCTCCATGACGTCTGCTACTTCCTGTTTTTCTTCAGGACCAAACAATTCAAAACCGGGCATGGAAGGTGTCTCCTTAGATAGTGTTGTGCTCTGGGAGGGTCACGCCAGAAAAGGCCTTATGCCATAAGGCTGTCACGCGAAATGCGCCGGGTGACCGGATGACTGAGCACCCGTGTTAACTGCAGAATTATAACGGGGTGGCCAACATACTGCGATGCTTTCTTTCGGAAAAAATCCAACTGCGTAAAATTTCACCGATAAAGCAAGGGGCGCTGCTGCGCCCCTTGTCTGTTTGGATCATTCCACCCTTTGATGTCCGCCATCCACTGTGACGTCAAGATCGGTCAAAAGCCCATTGTCTATTCCATATATCCAGCCGTGTATCGACAGATTTTGTCCCTTGGCCCAGGCTTCCTGGACTATGTTGCTGCTGGTGACATTGGCGACCTGCTCAATCACATTGAGCTCACAGAGGCGGTCAAACTTCTGCTTGTCATTGAGGTGTTCAAGCTCCTGATGGTGCAGGCGGTAGATATCCCTGAGATGCCCCAGCCAGTTGTCGATAAGCCCGAGTCTGTCGGTACCCATGGCGGCCCTGACGCCGCCGCAGCCGTAGTGGCCCACCACCATGATATGTTTCACCTTGAGGACATCGACCGCATATTGCAGAACAGACAAACAGTTGAGATCTGTGTGGATCACCATGTTGGCGATATTGCGATGTACAAATACTTCTCCTGGCATCAGATCTATGATCTGGTTGGAGGGTACCCGGCTGTCGGAACAACCTATCCAGAGATATTCGGGGTTTTGCTGTTTGGCCAGTTGCTCGAAAAACTGTGGGTTTTCTGTGCTTATTCTGGCTGCCCAGCGGCGGTTGTTTTCAAAAAGCGGTTTCAGTATTTTCATTCAGGCTCACAAAATAGCTTATGGGAACACCACAGTGTCCGGTTTATTTCCGGCAGTGTATCAGAAAATAAAGCCGCGCTGGTCTATCCATCGCGGCCGGATTTCAGTGATGCTTTTCAAGAAACGTCAGCAGGGCTTGGTTGATAAAATCGCCCTGTTCCAACACAGAAATATGGCCAGCCGCCGGTATCTGCACCATCTCGGCGCCGTCTATGGCATCGACCATCAGAAAGGATTCCAGTACAGTGCGCGCCGTGTCTTCTACTCCTGACATGATTAAACAGGGCAGGGTCAAGTTATCGGCATCTTCCATGGCGTCACGGCGATTGAAAATCAGTTTGCCCATGGCGACGGTATCAGGGATACGCTCTGGTGAAATACTTTGCAGGGCGCTGGCGAAATCACTCAGCAGTTGCGGCCGTAGACTTGCTGTGGTTACGGCAAAAAACATAGGTGCTATCTGCTCGGCCATGGGCGCAGGAATTTGCCCCAATTGGCTGATGCCATCCAACATGGCCATATATTTGTTGCGGGTAACTTCGGGCTCAAAGCCGAGGAAGCTGCCCATCATCACCAACGCCTTGACTCTTGAAGGCGCCTTCAGAACCAGCTCGGCCCCCCACATGGCGCCGACCGACAAGCCGATGACAGTGAATTCATCGACGCTGAGTTTATCCATCAAGGTCAACATATCGGTGGCGATATCCGCCAGGCTCTCGGTATGCGCGGGAATCGCGCCTGACTGTCCATGGCCCCAGAGATCCGGCACTATGCAGCGGTAGTGTTTCGCCAGTACAGGCAGTTGCTGTTGCCACATGGTGGCGTCCCAAAGGTAGCTGTGGCCGAGCAGTAGCACAGGGCCCTGGCCTATATCCAAATAGCTGAGGATTTCGCCTCTGAGCTCGATTTGCTGCCGATATTGATTGAAGTCAGTCATTGTTGAAAGGTATCCCGGATTTATTGTTTGGGACACAGGATACCCCAAGTTTGCCGGCTTAGGATCTGAGCGCGAAATCGCATGATGTTTATTTAAACTCGCTTTTTCAAACGTACTTCAAAGGTACTTATTTGAATCCAACCGGATAGGGGGCAACGTGCCTGACATAAGTCTCGACCAGTTCCGGCAAACGTCGAAGCAAACCTTGCTTGAGTGTGACGTCACTGTGGTCGAGTATTTGCCGCAGACGCTCGCTATCAAACTGCTCGAGAAACCCTTTGGCCTTTGGCAGGAAACTCAAATGCCAACGCTCCGGGCTAACGCCACTGAGTCCCGCCTGAAAAGGGCGGTAGAAGCCAAAATCCAGGGCGCGCTCGTCCAGCCACAGGTCCAATTCATAGCAAGGGCCCTGGGGTTCATACTCGGCGTTAATTAACTTGAGTTCATGCTTGCTGATTTGGGCGCTGTCGAATAGATCCACGTCCGTCCCCCAGTGGTGGCGAGAGGCGCCAGGCAGCGCCGACCAAAGCAAAATAAGCGCCACTAACTCATCATCACTGAGCGCGCCGATGTCACCCACAGGGAGTGAGTCTTTATCCAGTAGAGTGCGCTTCCCTGAGGCTTTGGCATTCCAAATCGCGAGTTGACGCTCAAAGCTGCGATAACCCGAGCAGATGGCCAGGGCGATGCCATCTTGCTCGGCGGCGGCCTGCATCTCAAGAAAGGCCTTGGCCGTCTCGGCTTCCAGCCAAACTTCCGCGCCTGAACCGCTTTCACTGCCGCTTAGACTAACCAGTGTCCTTTGCGGCTCTGCTTCAGTCTCAAGGCCGTAGAGAAAATCGCCCCTTGCCATCACTTACTCCAACAACAGTTTTTCCAGGATACGCTGATAACACTGGGCCAACAGCTCGAGATCCGCGACTTTAACGCACTCATTAACCTTATGAATGGTGGCATTCACCGGACCCAGCTCTATTACCTGAGCACCGGTAGGGGCAATAAAGCGCCCATCTGAAGTGCCGCCCGAGGTTTGCGGGTCGGTATCTGAGCCTGTTACCTCTTTAATCGCTTGGCGGGTCGCTTCAAGCAGCGGGCCATCGCCGGTCAAAAATGGCAGGCCATTAAAGATCCAGCCAAGCTCATAATTCAGTCCATGGGCATCGAGGATATTCTCGACCCGCTTAATCAGCTCTTCGGCGGTGACTTCGGTGGAGTAACGGAAGTTGAACATTACCTTAAGCTCACCCGGGATCACGTTGGACGCCCCGGTGCCACCGTTGATATTGGCTATCTGAAAACTGGTCGGCGGGAAAAACTCATTGCCTTTGTCCCACTGCATGGCGGCAAGTTCGGCCAACGCCGGCGCAGCCTTGTGCACTGGGTTATCCGCCAGGTGAGGGTAGGCCACATGTCCTTGAATACCCTTGACGACGAGATTGCCGGTGAGGCTGCCGCGGCGGCCATTTTTGACCACATCGCCCAGTTTGAGGGTACTGGATGGCTCACCGACCAAGGCCCAGGTGATCTTTTCATTGCGCGCTTCCAGGGTGTCTATCACCCGGGTGGTGCCGTTGATAAAGGGGCCTTCTTCATCGCTGGTGATCAGAAAAGCGATAGAGCCTTGATGGTGCGGATGGGCGGTCACAAAACGCTCGGTGGCCACCACCATGGCCGCCAGCGAGCCTTTCATATCTGCGGCGCCGCGGCCGTGAAGATAGTCGTCGATAACCACTGGCTCGAAGGGCGGAGTATGCCAATTGGCCAAGTCCCCCGGCGGTACCACATCTGTATGGCCGGCAAAACAAAATACCGGTCCTTCAGTACCGCGGCGAGACCAGAGATTGGTGGTATCTTCAAACACCATGGACTCGTTGGCAAAGCCCAGTTTGGCGAGTCGCTCGGCCATCAATGCCTGACAGCCTTCATCCAGAGGGGTAACAGATGCCCTGGAGATCAACTCCTTGGCAAGCTCAAGCACTTGCTGACTCATAGGCCGAACCACGCTTGGTAGTCGGCTTCTTTAAAACCGGTCATCACATCTTGGCCCCGGGTCAATACAGGGCGTTTGATAAGGGTTGGATTGGCCAGCATCAGGGATATCGCCTTGGCACTATCAATATCCTGCTTATCGGCGTCATCCAGCGCACGGAAACTGGTGGAGCGTTTGTTCAGCACCGCCTCCCAGCCGATGCGCTCGACCCAGGCCTTGAGTGTGTCTTGTGAAAGTTCCTGCTCACGAAAATCTACAAAAGTCACTTGCTGGCCCTTGGCCTCCAACCATTTTCGTGCTTTTTTTACCGTGTCGCAGTTCTTAATCCCATAGAGTCTATCTGTCATGACGAGTCCGTTTCTCTGTATTGCTTATAGTTCGTGATTGTCAGCGAGTATAACAAAGGCAAAACCGATGAAAAGGGCTATCTTGATGGGGCAATTCATACGTCTCGCCGGCGCTTTGTGTGACCAAGGCATAGTGACCACCGGGGTCAGTGGAAGAGGTTTGGCTTTCCACAAAAGAGAAAAACCAACCTGATGTCTGTATGTCAACTGGATGACTTTGACCTTTCCCCCCGAATTCAGATCCCAAACCTGAGTCTGTCACCAATAAGCTGACTAGGCTGTCGTGGAAGCACCACTTGAAGCGGGCAGTTTAGGGTGAGAACCCTTCAGATAATAGAAACGTATCTATACAACTTATTCTTTTAAATTCTGCTTTAAATTAAATCAGTTTTTGGTCAATGGTAAACCAGATGAGTTATATCGCCAGTTGTAAACTTGCTACGAATCACGACATTTCCCATTCTATAGACCAATCGGAAGCTTTCTTATGTTTAACGTATTGCACTTCCTTAACGCTATTAAGCTTTTCCATTATTGATTTGTGAAAGAAAACAACAATAGCGCCCAAAGAAGGTTTAAAGACTAACCTTTTCTCTAACGGTATATTGGATAACTTGCTAAAATCGAAGCCTATACGTTCTTCTTCTATATTTATGATGTTGTAACAGTGAAGGTATATATAGTCTTTGTTGATAATTTTAGCCGGAACGAGAGAGGTCTGATATAGTTCCAACCCAGATAGAGTGGAAAGAAAGTCCAAGTCAAATAATATCTCTGTATTGACAGATACATCAAATGGAGCCGCAATGCTTTCAAAACTCTTTAAACTAACGCATTCAAAGTTCACTGGGGTAGATGTTGATATTTCCTTGTCCATCAACAAGCTAAACTCTCGATCATCTTCCATATTGACAACGAAGTTCACCTTTGAATAGTTATTTGATAAAACATAGTATTCTTCACTGATTGCTGTCATGTTCAAGTCCTAAACTGTCAATTTTACAGATAGTTGGCGGTCAAGTTTTGTACTGGGTATTGTGCTGAATTTGCAGGTGAGCCCGCAAATTTACGGTATATGGGATTCTAACCTGGGGGAGACAGGCTGCAATTCACTCGATAGCTAAAAGTCAACTCAGTACTTTATGGAATAATGCATTCAGTTCACCCATGGCCTGTTCACCTTTTTCTGTATTATTTGAGAAAGACTCCAATCGTTTCAGCTCAAATTCAATAAATTCATTTATCTCTGGTATAGGTGGTGCGAACTCCTTCTCTAAACTTCTCTTCTTTCTTTCAAGTAAGTGTAATATCTGGCTATTTAACTCAGTTCTGTCACTGACTATTTGTCGAAGTTTTTCAAATTCAATAGGCGCTGGCTTTTGGTACCTTTCCAACCACATAATCGAAAGCAATGGCCTCAATACATAGAAGTACTTTTTAATTGGCACCATTTCATCACGGAGATAACCTCGGTAATTCGCCTTAGCCATGCTCCGGTAATGGTATATCCCCTTATCAATAGAATAGATCTTTGAAAGCAGTGCTCGAGCTTCTTGAGCAAATACACCTCGTTCGATATATACGATGGGGGATTGCAGCCACTCCACAAATGCTGGATTAGATTTAGAAAAAAGTTTTAATGCCTTTCTTAGATCCCAGCCATTGATATCAATTTCATCGACAATGGGATATTCAATAACATCTCTCTTATCTTCCAAGTCAACAGCTAGGTACCAATCTTTAGGATGGACGTATATGAAACGCACATCATAATCACTGTTGGGGGACTCGAATCCCCAAGCTCGACTACCAGATTCAATGGCGTAAAGTACCCGAACCCCATGTTCTTTTTCAGCCCTTTTTATCCTGGAAAGGATTTCTTCTCTAACAGTTTTGTCAATCATGGTATTTTCTATGTCAATGCTCATATAGTCTGGAGAAAAGTGCTATGTCTAAATCGGCAACGAAGAGGTATAAAAAGCGCGTCCAGCCCCTTGTATGAAAACACGTTTTGTCACAGGAAAGGCTACGTACCAACATGGCTAACGTTCGGATGCAAAACTTCTTAAGCAATTTAAAACAGCATCAGCTCAAGCGTCCACCTTTGAATTTGTTATGTCTAACATACTGAGTTTTATAGACAATAAATAGCATTTTCGGGTTAATCAATCACTAAAAGGTGAGATAAGCGGAAAGATGATGCAATATTGAGCCTTCAGGATTGGTTCGAATAAGTCTCATGGGTGCTCTACCATGGCTTGCAGACTTGGTTATCAGTACTGGAAGGGGCAGATGCGCTTTTGTGGCCTTGGAGAAGCTCAAATGCACTCGGACAAATAATGCACTTGAGCGTTATCCGTTTGCCAGCCATCTAAACCTGAACCGTAAATATCACATCTTTGCCGGCGCTGACGCTACCCTGGCGTTTTTCCAGATACTTAACGTCTTCCATATTAGCCAGCACCACAGGGGTGAGCAGGCTGTTGACCTGATCTTTGAGAAAATCGAGGTCAAACTCCAGTATAGGTTCGCCGGCTTTAACGTCCTGGCCTTCCTGGGCCAGGCGTTTGAAGCCTTTTCCTCTAAGTTCTATGGTACCAACGCCAAAGTGAACAAACAGTTCCAACCCTTGGGGCGACTCTATGCTGAAGGCGTGGTTGGTCTCAAAAATTTTGCCTATAGTGCCGTCAATCGGCGCCAGCATAAATTGGCCTTTGGGCTCTATGGCAATGCCATCGCCGACAATCTTTTCGGCGAAGACCACATCCGGGACTTTTTCAATGGCAACAATATCGCCACTGATAGGGGCATAAACTTTTATGCCGCCTTCTATGTTGGGCTGCCCCGATACCATGCGGCGGATCCGGCTTAAAAATCCCATGGGTTGTTTTGTCCTTTTTGTTTTTGGTTTCCGGATGACTTCTGGTTTCCGGTTAAACAGTCCCTCGACAACGTTCAGGTTGGGGAAGGGGATTTTTGCTTAGCATACTGAATTAACAGCCTTAATGACAGAGGGAGATCAAGGATGTCAATTCAGACAATCGAGTGCAGGCGAGTGCTTTTTTGGCCTGCTCTGCAAATTGACTGAAGTTACCCTCGCACAGCGCCGCTTTGACTTCCAGCAAAGAGCCGGGGTTGACCGACAACTCGTCCAGCCCCATGCCCATCAGTATTGGCGCAATACGCGGATCGCCTGCCAGCTCTCCGCACACAGAGACCCTGATGTCGGCCGCTTTGGCGTCTGCTATTGTCATGGCAATCAGCCTGAGGATCGCCGGTGAAAATGAGGGATAATCCCGGGTTAATTCAGGGTTGGTCCTGTCCGCCGCCATGGCATATTGCGTCAAGTCATTGGTACCTATGCTGATAAAGTCCAGCTTTGGCAGCAGCGTTGGCAGGTTCATAACTGCGGCCGGGGTTTCCACCACTATGCCAAGGCTGATTTCTCCATAGCCTTTCTCGGCCTCGCTGAGCTGCTGTTTGCAGTGCTCCAGCATATCCAGTACGGCGTCTAACTCTTCAACCTGATTAACCATGGGCAGCATCAACCGAACCGGACCATGATTGGCGGCGCGCAATACGGCCCGTAGTTGTGTCTGCAGAATTTCAGGATGTTTAAGGGTGTAGCGCACGCCGCGCATGCCAAGCGCAGGATTGTCTTCTATTGCCTGATCCAGGCAAGGCAGTTCCTTGTCTGCACCTATATCCAGAGTGCGTATGGTGAAGGGCTGGCCGTTGAGCAGCTGCAGGGCATCGCAATAAAGGTTGTACTGAGCCTTTTCATCTGGAATGCAACTGACATCCATCAGCATGAATTCGGTACGAAACAGACCTATTCCTTCCGCGCCGACCTGGGGCAGACGGGAGATCTCATTGAGGTTACCCACGTTGGCCATTAGGCTTATGCGTTTGCCGTCCTGGGTCTGGGTCTGCCTGTCCCGGTATTGCTCCAGTGCGCTGCGTCTTGCCTGCTCGCGCTCAAATCTCTGCTTAAGCTCTGTTACTTCGGTTTGCTCCGGGCGAACAAATAAGGCACCTTGGTTGGCATCCAGAATGAGCGGATCGCCGGCATTGATATTGCCTGTTTGATAGTTGCAGGAAAGCAGGGCGGGGATGCCGGCGGCACGGGCCAGGATAGCCGTGTGGCTGGTGAGGCCACCGGTCTTCAGTATGATGCCTTTGATATGTTCAAGGGGCAGCAGGGCAAATTCCGCCGGTGTCAGATCCTGGGCCAACAAGATGGAGTCATGTTTGAGTTTATCCAGGCCATCGGCATCGGCGCCGTTGATACTGCTGATAAGTCGTCTGCCGAGGCAGCGTACGTCCTGGGCCCGGTTTGCAAGGTAAGGGTCTTCCAACGCTTCAAGTTCACTGGCCTGGTGGGCAAAGACCCGCTCTACCGCCGCTGTGGCTGAAAACTGCAGCCCACTGATGGACTCGCGAATTTGTTGAATAAGTTCGGCATCTTCCAGTAGCAGCAGATCGGCTTCCACCAATTGGAAGTTGTCTGAATCTTCGGTCAGTTTATCCAGGCTGGTCTGTAACTGCTGGCACAAGCGCTGCAGTGCCTGGGTGAGCTTATTCAGCTCTTGAGGGATTTTGGCAAGTGGCAGCAGGCGGTAATCCATGCTGTTGTCAAAGGGGTTGTAGACTACCGCTTCTCCGAAGGCGATACCCGATGAGACTGCAATTCCGGCGAGGCGCATCTGTGTTCCTCTCAACTTAAGGTGATCAACAGTTCCGACACCCGTTCAACGGCTTCGCGAGCTTGTTCACCTTCGGCAAATACTCTGACAGACACGCCTTGATAGAGCCCCAGTGTCTGCAACTTGAACAGACTCTTGGCACTGGCTTGTTTGCCCTGGCACTCAACCATCACATCACAATCGTACTGTTTCGCCTCTTTTACCAGCAGTGCGGCAGGGCGGGTATGGATCCCGTGTTTGGCGGTAATAGTGACGGTTTTTTCGTACATAGACTTCTTTGACTCATGTAATTAACTGAATAATATCCGGTAACGGCTGACGTTTTGCAATACTCCGGCGAACAAGCCGTCAATTGCCATATTCAATAACCTGATATTGCTGCTTTCTGAGGGCGCGAATGGCGGTATCCAACTTATCTTTCTTCAGCAGTATATAGTCGGTATCGAAGGTTGAAACAGTAAAAATACTCACATGGGCATCGGCGAGAGTCGCCGAGACTCTGGCCATGATACCCGTCATGGAAAAGCCGAGTGGCCCTAAAAGCTCAAGACAACGCCAGTCTTCTTCCTGCTCCAGGCTATCGAGCTCCAGTTTACAATCGACGACAACCGAGAGTTCCTCGCGGGTTTTGGCGATAAAAAACAGCGGCTGGCTGAGTACCTCGGCCGGAACCTGAGTATCTGAGCTGAAACTGTGGATAGTGAATAGCTGCGGATAGACCGCCAATGTCATGCGCAAAGCCAATACCTCTTTTCTCGCCCGGGCGACCTAATGGCCGCCGCTGCGGTATCACCTGCCGGGTACGGCAAACTCCGGGAAGGTGCGAACAAGTCCCATGTGTGCTCTGCGTCGGCTTACAGGCCTGGATGCAAGGCGTGGTTCGCCGCAAATGGCTTAGTCCTTTGCAAGAAGCAGAACACAGCAGGCAGGTCTGTAAGCCACGCCCTTCGGGGTTTTCACAGCAACCGGATCTCTGCGTTATCCGACTTCGACAGGCCCCGGCATGCCTTCAGTCAGATGCCTTGAACGCCAATTGCTGTGCAAACCAGAGTGCCACGAGGACTCATTTGCACCTTCCTTAGCTTATCACAATAAGAAAGGGGCAGAATACGTTCTGCCCCTCGAGATGTTAGATCTTGAATTGTCCCAGAGTGCGGCGCATGTTCTGGCTGATCTGCTCAAGCGACATCGCCGCGCTTTGGTTGCTGGCATTGGCTTGCACTGAAACTTGAGTCAGCTCAGAAATGGTGCTGACATTGCGATTGATCTCTTCGGTCACCAAAGATTGCTCTTCGGTAGCGCTGGCAAGTTGGGTATTCATATCGCTTATCTGCGCGACCAGGGAAAGGATTTGATCCATGGCAGAGCCTGCCGCTTCGGCCTGTTTTTGCAGCTCGGAGGATTGGCTCTGTGTTTGGCTGTTACTCTCCATAACGGCGCTGACACCGGATTGAATTTCACTGATCAGCTTGTGTATTTCGTTGGTGGAGTCCTGAGTGCGGTTGGCAAGGGCGCGCACTTCATCGGCCACTACCGCAAAGCCGCGGCCGTGAGTACCTGCGCGGGCGGCTTCGATGGCGGCGTTGAGTGCCAAAAGGTTGGTTTGTTCGGCAATGGTGCGGATAACGTCGAGAATGCCGCCAATTCTGCCTGAAGCCTGACCCAGGGTTTCGGTAAGATTTTCTGCAGCCTGCAGTTCGCGCACCAGCTCCTGGCAGTTTGCCAGTGTTGCATCCATGGTCTCTTTACCGCTGAGGGCTTGTTGTTTGACGCTGGAAGCGGCATCGGCAGCCTGCTGGGTATTGTTGGCCATCTCCTGTGTGGTTGCCAGCATCTGATTCACGGCGGTAGCCACGCTGGCGGTTTCTCTGTGGATGTTATCGGCGCTGTGGTTGGACTCTTTGACTGCAACTGTCAGGTGCTCGGCGTCCTCGCCCAGCGATGCACCAAGTGGCTGCAGTTCGCTGACGGTTCTACCTATCTTCTCTACAAAACTGTTAAAGGCACGGGCGAGTGCAGCCACTTCATCACGGCCTTGACCCTCGAGCCTTTTACTGAGGTCGCCTTCACCTTGGGCAATATCCTCCATTGCGGCGATGGCGGTCTTGAGCGGTGCGGTAATGGATTGATTGAGCACCAGGAAGAAGATGAAAATCGGCGCTGAAATCAACATCATAATGATCAAATAATCGATTGAGACTGACTTCATGGTGGCGTTGACATCGCTGATATATGTGCCGGTCAGCAGGGTCCAGCCCCAATCTTTGTCATATCTGGATTCGGTGAGCTTTTCTTCGCTATTGCCACTGGCCGGGTTGCGGATCTCATAGCTGAGTTTGCCTGTGCCATTGGCCTTGGCTTGTTGTTGTAGCTGGGCCAGCGGATTGCTGCCGTCTTTGATGCGATAACCGGCAATGGCTTGACCCACCAGCGAAGGCTCGGCGCCGTGAGCGATGATCTTGCCCTGATCCGACAACAGAATAAAGTAGCCTTCACGGCCATAACGCATCTGACCGATCAAGGCGGCCGACTCCTGTTGCGCCTCTTCGAGAGTCAGTTTACCCGCCTGTGCCTGAGTGCGATGTGCGGCAACTACAGACAGGGCCGTGTTCAACTGGGCATCATTTTGCAGCCATTTCTGGGTTATCAGATTGTCATACTGTTCTTTGATGGAAAAACTGGCGAAACACAGGGTGCCTATCGCGGCCAGAACCAACATAAGGATAAGGCGCTGAAGAATGGTGAGCTTCCTGAGTAATGCCATTTTGTACTCCTTTGTTATTTCTTATTAGGTAGTTGGCAGCGACTATAACGCGATGGAAAAACCAAGTGAAACCTTTTTACCTTGTGTGTATTGCTTTGTTGATCGCGCTCATTGTTCGCGTTAAATCTTGCCAACAGAGGGGAAAACAGGCCTCATGCCTTCGAGGCTGCATTCTGGATATCGGCTCTAATATCAAAAGCTTAAGATGTGTTGGATCACACATGTCATAAGTAAAGGGCTAATTTGTTGTTTTCACTTTGATTTTTAAACAAAATCGGCTCAGAATTAACCTTATGTCTATTATTGGTCTCTCTTCATGAATACACCTCAAGTCATTAGCTCGGACGATATTTTGCTGAAACTCTGTCACTCTGTGACCCATGTCTTGTCGGCTACCACCGCCAGCACTCTGTCCCACGCAGGTATAGTGCAAAAGATAACCCGTACCCGACTCAAGCCGGACGTTGGGTGTTTCTCTATTTTTGATGGTGGCTTCTCAGGCCTGGTGGTGATCAACTTTTCAGCGGCCGCCGCGTTGGAAATCTATCGCCGCTACATGCTGCATATGGGCATGCCGGAGGAGGAGTTGGCTTTCTCTCATACCTCAGACGAGGTGGGCAATGTGATGGGCGAATTGATGAATCAGATGCTGGGGGACTTTATCGGTAAGGTGTCCAAGGAGCTGCAAACGTCCATCAGTCAGAGCCAGCCAAAGATGTTGACCATCAACAAGGAGCTGACTATCTCTATCGATGCCAACCTGGATGATCCTATAGCCCGCCGGGTGTCGTTCAAGACAGAAAACAACCATATCTTCTATCTTGAGTTTGCCATGGACAAGACAGAGTTTATCCGCCTGGCCGAGTTTGAAACCGATGAAGAGTTTGATCCGGATTTGTTGTTGGCCCGCCACGGCAATCAACAGGCGCAGGGCAAAGCGCCGGAATCGCCCTGGGTTAAGGCCGCCAATGTCGATGATGACACTGACGATCTGTTCAAAGAGCTGGGCATCTGACCATTTTCAGGCGTGATGTTATCAATCCTTTTGTCAGCGGGCGGCGTTAGCTTGTCCGCGGCCCTGCTTTTGAACAGTGCAATAACGACTGCTCTCCACACACTGTAAGGCGCTCAGTCAAGGGCGCTTTCATTCTCGCTTTCCAGGTCAGTATTTCTCTATTAACTTTGTCCCTATAGCTACTCAATCTTTTGAGTTACTTATCATTTAAGCCATCAGGCGAATAGCGGAGCAGCCTGTCTTTGTGGGTGACGTTGCAATCACTAGCACAGACGTGGCACAAGCAGGGCTGCTATTCAGCAACACTGAGCCCTGCCGTTTACGACAATACAACAGATGTTGCACTTAAACTTGCCGCGGTTAACTTCAACCACTTTTATTGTTTTTATGACAGGACATGCCCTGATTGATTTAGTGTATCTATATGAATTGATGGATTTTTTATAAAAACTTCGACTTGTTAAAAATTGCTGAGTAGATCACGAAGTTGTAATTAGGGGTTAAATTCCGCTTGCCAGCCTCGGACATAGTGTTTATTGTGCAAACAAAAGTTTGTCACAAGAACAAATGTTTGCACAGGAAAGCGCCAATGACAGAACGTGAACTCGAAATTCTGGCCCTTATTAAAGCTGACCCTTTGATACCGCAGCAAAAACTTGCTGATCAGCTGGGCATAACCCGCTCTGCAGTCGCAGGTCATATCATGAACTTGACTCACAAAGGCGTGATCCGTGGCAAGGGGTATATCTTGGCGGAGAATCCCTTTGCGGTCGTGATAGGCGGCGCCAATATGGATATTCTTGGCCGGCCGGCTTCCAAGCTCAGGGTAGGGGATTCCAATCCCGGCAGCGTCAGTTGCTCACCCGGCGGTGTTGGGCGCAACATCGCTGAAAACCTGGCTCGTCTGGGTTCAGATACCCGACTGGTGACGGCGGTAGGCAAAGACGCCTATGGTGAAATGATCACCGCCCAGTGTCGTCAGGCCGGAGTCGATATGGGCAACAGTTTGCAGTTTGAAGACGCGGTGACCTCCACCTATCTTTCGGTACTGGATGGCGATGCTGATATGCATGTAGCCATCAACGACATGGCCATTTTGGAAAGATTGGGCCCTGAAGTGCTCAAGGGGCTGGAAGATATGCTGCGCCGCGCCGAACTTCTGGTGTTGGATACCAACCTTTCCGAAGCCGCCTTATCCTATCTGCTGAGCAACTTCCCTCAAGTCCCGGTATTTATTGACACGGTTTCCTGTGTCAAGGCGATGAAAATCAAGCCTTACCTCAACGCCATCCACACCCTCAAACCCAACCTCAAAGAAGCCGAGCACCTCTCCGGCATCGAAATGCGCAGCAAAGAAGACTTAAGCGCTATCGCTAACTGGTTCCATGACCAGGGCGTCAAGCGGATCTTCCTCAGTATGGGCAGTGAAGGTGTATTTGTCAGCGATAGCGGTGAGTCACAGATGGTGAGCGCCAAGCAGGTGGAAATGGTCAACGCCAATGGCGCCGGAGATGCCTTCCTGGCCGGATTGGCTCACGGTTGGCTCAAGCAGTGGCCATTGCTGGAAACCACAGAATTTGCGATGGCCGCGGCCCGGTTGGCGCTGTCTCATATCGCAACTATCAACCCCAATATGTCTGAAATCTCTGTAAACCGTATTATCAAGGAGTCGTTATGCTGAAGCAGTATCTGGATATTCATCCTGAAGTTCAAGCAGCCCTGGAACAAGGCAAGCCGGTGGTCGCGCTGGAATCGACCATTATTTCCCATGGTATGCCGTATCCGCAGAACGTTGAGACAGCGCTCAAGGTGGAGCAGATCATCCGTGATAACGGCGCTGTACCCGCAACTATCGCCATTCTCAAGGGCCGCCTCAAAGTGGGTATGAGCCAGGAAGAGATCAATTACCTGGGCAAGGCCGGTGAAGCCGTTATCAAAACCAGTCGCCGTGACATTCCCTTTATTGTTGCCAAAGGTGCAGACGGTGCCACCACAGTTGCTTCTACCATGATCCTGGCCGCAATGGCCGGTATTAAGGTGTTTGCTACCGGTGGTATCGGCGGTGTGCACCGCGGCGCTCAGCAAACTTTCGATATCTCTGCTGATTTGCAGGAGCTGGCCAACACAGATGTGGCCGTGGTTTGCGCCGGTGCCAAGTCTATTCTGGATCTGGGCCTGACCCGTGAATATCTGGAAACGCAAGGCGTGCCTGTCGTTGGTTTCCGAACTGATAAACTGCCGGCTTTCTATACCCGCGAGAGTGACTTCGGTGTCGACTATCGCTTGGAGCAGCCGGTAGAAGTGGCTGCCGCCATGAAAGCCAAGTGGGACATGGGGCTCAAGGGCGGTATGGTGATCGCCAACCCAATTCCTCACGAGCATGCGTTGGATAAAGCACTGATCGATGGCGCCATCGCCCGCGCAGTGGCTGAAATGGATGAGAAAGGCATAGGCGGCAAGGCTTCAACGCCGTTCCTGTTGGCCAAAGTTGCCGAAATTACCGAAGGTCACAGCCTGACCGCCAACATAGAGCTGGTATACAACAATGCCAAGCTGGCGGCTGAGATTGCCCGCGAGTACGTGGCCCGCTAATCAGCTGTCTTTGAACCATTAAGCTATCTCAAGAAACCCGGCGATTGTCGGGTTTCTTTTTGGAACTCAGGCACGGGAGCTATGGTATAGCGTGACGTCCAGGCTGAGTATCTTCCCTTGTCTTCGGGTTACGTTCAAATTCAGTCATCAAACAGCGCTAAACTGATGTGAATCAATTTCAATAAAAAATCAGTTATCTGTGTGATATTTGCGGTTTTAACATTTAAAAACATGTGGATAGTGAGCATTTTTAGATCAAATAATTTGATCCCATTGTTTGAAATGCTAGGTAACGAAAGCCTCAGGCTGACTCAGGTATGCTGGTTCCAAACCATTTCAGTTGTGCTTCTTTCCTTGGCTATCCCCTTCTACTCTGCAATTGTCCCGGCCCTTAGACTATCCATATAATTCAAAGCCAGCTCAATCGCCATCTCCTCATAGGGCAAGAGTTTCCCGCTTTTTTTCAATCCATTGTCTATGCTTATCCTAAATAGCTTGCAGTTGTCGCACGCCATAGTCTTTAAGGTCATTTTACCTTCAAGACTTTGCAATAGCGGCAATAGTGAGGGCTATTCAAAGCAAAAGGGGATGTTCTGCTTCTGGCTCAATGCCCAAGGGATGGCTATGGCTGACTTCAAGGATGATCCGCTCAGTAGTTTCTGCCGGGTTTTGTATTTGTACCAGGCTTATTGGTTATTACCTATTTCCAGGAACAGCGGGAGATGGGCGTGAGTCTGTTCAAACGGCAACTGCTGGCCGCGCTGCTGGCTTGTTTGGCTATGGCCGTAATTTTAATCCTCTACCAAAATGGGCAGCAGGAACGCCATCATTCCAATCAGTTTCAACAGCTCAAGCAGCAAACCTCTGCCACTGAATTGGAACTTGAATTATTGTTGGGGCGCGCCGCCTTAACTGCCCAAAGCCAGGCTGTGCAGTTATCGAGTTACTTAAACCATCCAGAAGCTGAAGAGAAAAAGCTGCCCCAATATCTCGACGAACAACTGCTGCTAACACCGGCCTTTACCCGTTTGGTGCTCCTGTCGGAACAAGGGCAAATATTTGCCCGTACCAGCATAGATAACCAGGGATACGCATTGTCATCCCAAGCGCTTTCAACTCCCATTTTGGCTTCCGCCAATAGGCAAACCGGCCAGGAACATGAAAATGCCCCTCCAGTCCTGAGGCAACTTCAGCGCGAACTGCAGCCACAGGCCGAACCTGTGTTGTCGTTACTGCCTCAGGTGGCACTGCTGGCTCAGGACACGGTATTGGGCAGACAAGTATCCTTCCTTGCCCGGATTTCAGGCGATGGCTTGCGACTCAAAGAGCAGGAAGGCAATGCTCCAGCAGCCAAGGAAGCCGGTAACTATTACTGGCTGGCGACGCTGGATTACAAAGTTTTCGAGTCCCTGCTGGATACTACAGCCATGCGTTTACAAACAGCCGGTTTTACCCGGGTTGAAGTGATGCTTACGGACGCTCAAGGGAAGAGGCTTGCTCAGGTGGGCGAGGAAGCAGGCAACCAACCGGCCAGAGGGTATGAAACGCTAAAAACCTTGCAGTTAAGCCGTGCGGTCAATGCTACGGGTCTTCATGGTCAGGACTGGCAACTGAGTATTGTTGCCACGCCGCCTCCTAGTGCCAATCCAGTGCTTTTGCCCGCCGCGCTGCTGACAACACTATTATTGCTCGCCCTTGTCTGGCTTTATATCGACCTTGTGAGACCGCTGGAAAAGCTGGCAAGAACACTGACTGCCCTTGGGCGCGAACAGGGAATGGAAAGCTTCAATCTTGTCGCTGTTTCATTGTCAGGCATGCGCCGCGAAATTAGCGAACTTCGTGAATATCTGGGTAATCGTTTGCAGCATTGGATGGTGATTGAGCGGCAAAATCAACAGTTGCAATTATGGCAATCCAGTCTTGAACAATTGCCAAGAACGCTTGTTATTACGGAACTGGACGATGCGGGTACCATTATTTATGCCAGTAAAAACCTGGCAGAAATCTGTGATTTTGACTCTGCGGAAACCAGGCTCACGATGGCTGCTGTTCTCGACAGGGCCGACAGCCCCGGCGGTTTTATGTCGCTGCCAAAATGGAGTCGGGGCGCGACTGTGGTACGAATGCCGGGGAGCCATGGCCGTTTTACCAGGGTTTGCAGTTATCCCATTAAGAATGACGCTGGGGAAGTGCGATTTCGCCTATTGGAACTTGAAGCGATAACAGTTACGGGTGCCTTGGCGCCAAGGGTGTCATTGGACTCGGACAGTGGTTGCTTCGTCGACAATATCCCAGGCATCAATGGCGTGGATACCGGCAATAATATAGAGCCTTACTCAGGGCTTTTCCTGTTACTCAAAGACGACCATCATATTCTTGAGGTGAGCCAGGCGCTTGCCGGGCTACTGGGCTATAGCCCTGAGGAATTGCTGCAACTGGGCTTTGGCTCTATCTCTCCGTTTTGGACTCCAGGACAACATTTGCCACAGCTTTTGATCCTCAAGCATCAAGATGGCCGCTTACTGGAGTTTCATCTGCAATGGCGTGCCAGCCATGGCCTGACGCCAAAGCTCTACTGGCTCTGGCCCAGTCCGTTAATCCAGCGGCCAGAGCATCGCACCTTGCAGGCACAGGAGCTGGGTTATAGGGCGGCCTTTTTGCAGGCTTCAGTGGGTTTTGCCCGCATAGGTATGAGTGGCGAGTGGCTTGAGGTCAACGACAAGTTCTGTGACATCTCAGGCTGTGACCGTGAGCAGATAGCGCGTATGGATCCCGAAGTGTCGCTCAATCTCAAGCAGTTTGATGGATGGCTGCGCTTCAGTGAAAAAATGCTCAACAATGAACTTAAGTTTCACGGCGATGAAAAACGCTATTTGCGCCTTGATGACAGTGTCCTTTGGTTGAATGTTTCCGTGTGCCTCATCCGCGACAGCCACGAGCAGCCCAGATATTTTTTAATGGCGTTTGAGGATATCAGTCAGCGCAAGCAGTTTGAAATCGGTTTGATGGAGGCCAAGCAACAAAGGGAGGAGTTGCTTAAGGGGCGGGATCTGGCTTCCGAGGCAGGTGGAATAGGTAACTGGTCCTGGGACATAGAGTCCGGAGAGCTTATCTGGGATAACAGGATGCGCAGCATCTATGGCCTGAATTCAGAGAAACTGACCTTCAGAGATTGGCGTGCCCGGGTACATCCCGAAGATATCGCCGACGCCGAGGCGAATGTCAACGCCTGCATCAATCACAAGGTGCCGTTTCGGGCCGAGTTTCGGGTTATCAATCAGCGCACCGGGGCGACCCATTGGGTTAAGGCTGCCGGTGACACCATACGTCGCAACGGTGTGGCGGTGAAACTCTTCGGTATTAATCAGGACATTAGCGATGAAAAAGCGCTGCAGCAGTCACTGGCGAGAGAGAGCGCCGAAGCTAATCAGGCGAGCCAGGCCAAGTCCCGCTTTCTGGCGGTGATGAGCCATGAGATCCGCACTCCCATGAATGGTGTCGTGGGCATGATAGATTTGCTGCGCGATACCGGTCTCAGTGCCGAGCAGCAGCGGATGATAGGCACCATCCGGGATTCGGCTTTCTCGCTGCTGGAGATCATCAACGACATTCTCGACTTTTCCAAGATAGAAGCCGGCAAGATGGAACTGGAGATAGAATCTGTCTCCTTGCTGTCTATTCTGGAGAAGACCATAGAAGTGCTCTGGTTCAATGCCGCCAGCAAGAACGTGTTTCTCAATATTCTGCCGGATCTGAATCTTCCGGCGCTTATCCGCCTGGATCCTGTGCGGCTCCGCCAGATAGTGCTCAATTTGGTGGGCAACGCCATCAAGTTTACCCACAGCAATCGCCAGCAGGGACTGGTTATGATGCGAACTGAGTGTCGTCAAAGCCATGACAACCACAGTGAGATGATCCTCGAGGTGATAGACAATGGGGTTGGAATGACCAAGGCCCAGCTCAGACAATTATTTGAGCCCTTTACCCAAGCAGATTCTTCAACCACCCGTAAATATGGCGGAACGGGACTTGGGCTCAGTATCACCAAGTCTTTTGTCGATTTGATGGGCGGCAAAATAGAGGTGGAAAGCCAACCGGATGTCGGCAGTACCTTCAGGCTCCGTCTTCCCTGTGAAGCGGCCGATGAATACCGGGAAACCGAGCTGCAGCGCTACAGCGAGCTTAATATCAAACTGCTTATCTGTATCGACAACAAACAACATCTGGTGGCCGTGTTGCACCTTGTTGAACAACTCGAACTGGAGTATCAGTGCCTCGATTCCGGGCAACTGGAAGGCAGCCTATTTGAACAAGCCTGCTTGGCAGAATCCGAGCTGCTTATCAGCGACAGTTACCAAGCTTACAAACAGTATCGCAATCGGGGGGAAAAGGGGCTGCCATGTGCCTTGTTATTACTCGATGAAGACTCGATTACCTCTAAGGTTGAAGCGGATATGCGGGTCTGTATGCTTTCTTGTCATCCGCTCAAACCCACGGCTGTGCTTGCGGCTCTGGCGATGCTGAGCGGGCAGAATCCAGCGTTATGGCAAATGTTTGCTCCCGGTGAAACCACGCGGATTGGCCGTAGCGTCTCAGAGACAGATATTGCGACCGACGCCGGTTTTACCATCTTGGTGGCCGAAGATCATCAGACCAACAGAGAAGTGATCTCATTACAGTTGAAGAAGCTGGGCTGCCGTTTTGAATTGGCGGAAGATGGCCTCGAAGCACTGAAGATGTGGCAGAGTGGCGGCTTTAGTGTGCTGCTTACCGATTGCCATATGCCTGGAATGGACGGCTTTGAACTGACAGCCGAAATTCGCCGCCTTGAACAAGAGCAGGACTTGCCTCATACCCTGATCATCGCCGTCACTGCAGATGCCATGTCCGGCGAACTGCAAAATTGCCTGTCGGCTGGCATGGATGATTATCTGGCCAAGCCGGTGGAATTCAAGTCCCTCAAAAGCAAACTACTGGCCTGGCATGGCCAAAATCAGTTCCGCCAGAATGAAATGATCGGCGATTCTCCCTCGGCTCATACCGAGGCGCCTTTGGATCTCAACAAGTTAGCTGAGATCTTGGGGACAGAGGATGACGAGATAATCCAATCCATAGTGCAGTACTTTCTTACTTCACTTGAGCGGGAACTGCCGCCGCTGTTTGAGGCGCTGGAGAGCCTGGAAGCCCAGGAGCTGAGACGCCGGGCTCACGCGCTCAAGGGCGCCGCCAACTCATCCGGCGCAGTGCGTCTTGGCAAACTGTTTGCCGAGTTGGAGCAACAGGCCGCCGAAGGGCAATTGACATCTTCAACACAATATCGCCAGCAGATTGAGCACGAGGCGGCGTTGGTCAAGCGGGCCATGCCGCAATCACAAGCTACCCAGGCCTGAATGCCTGTATGTCGGGAGAACAAGGATGAGAGACAGCGTAACTAGCCTGATACTGTTTTTTGATGATCAGGATCTGGTCGAGCCCGTGGAAGCCATAGTCAATGTCTACTTCGAGCGGGTTCTCAGAGTGGATATCCGGGTGGAGAACAAGGAACTGGCGAGCCTTTCAAAAGAGAAACATACCCGAATGCTATTGGTCTATTGTTTTCAGGATGTGGCCCATGCCGAGAGTCTGAAGCGCTTTCTTCAGGGCAATGAACACTTCAATGCCCTGAGAACAGTGCCACAGGCGAGTATGTTGTTGTGTGAAAAAAGTTGTCGGGCTCAGGCGTTTGAACTGTGTCGCCGCGAAGCTTTTGACAGTTACGACACCATTCGGCCCATCTATGACAATAATAAAATCATCCTCACCTTATACAAGTTGCTTGAGATCATAGCGCTTAAATCCGAGCTCAAGCGTTTCGATCAACAGGATCTGGATATGCAGTATGAGCTGCAAAACACTGCCGATTGCCTGGAAGGACTCAACGAGTCAGTCAAAGTGGCCAGCAAGCAACAGTCGTCGCTGATCACCAGCATAATGCAAGATGTTGACGGAATACTCAGTTCCATCTCTGAAAGTGCTTTCATGCAGGCTTTCAGGCGGGTATTTCACTCGCTGCCGGATGAAGAGATCAACAAGTTTATTGAGGAGCTGAAACGTTACTCCATCAACCCGCAACTCAATCGCCTCAAGGAAAAGAGCGAGTCATTGTTCAACGAGCTCTCAAACCAGATGCTGCAGCAAAAGGCGGCATTGGAGAAAAAAGACAGCGGCAAGAAGGCTACCATAGTGGTGGCCGACGATCAGGATGTGGTGTTGAAAATCATAGTTACTATCCTGGAACAGCATGGTTATCGGGCTGAGAGGGCCACCAATGGGGTAGAAGTGCTGTTAAAGGCCAAGATCCTCAAGCCGGATCTCATCTTATTGGACATAGACATGCCGATACTTGACGGCATTGAAACCCTCAAAGTCTGCAAGAAAACCCCCATGCTGCAGGAAATCCCGCTGATCATGCTCACCAGCTATGCCGATGTGGATCATTTCCAAAACTCCCTATTGTTGGGCGCAGAGGATTACATTATCAAACCCACCAATGCCGACACCTTGCTGAAGAAAATTCGCAGCGTGCTTAATTGAGCTGGCTTTTTTACCTCGCCCTAGGGGAGCGCTACAGACGGTGCGCAAATACAGCAAACTTTCAGTTAAAAACCGATTAATCCCGCCAAAGCCACTCAAGCCCCTTGCAGAGCTGGGGGCGAACTCCTATGATCCAGCGGTTTTCCATCCCGAGGCCCAAATATGCTTAACTCCCCGCTTAGCGAACACGCCAGTGAGCTGGTCATTGCGATTCTCAATCAGGTACTGACCCAAGGTGCGCCGCTGGATCGCGCCTACTCAAAGCAGTTTGCACCTGAGCGCCTCAAGCCTTGGGAGCAAGCCAGAATTGCTCTGGTCACCGGTGATATTTTGCGCCGTTTAAGTTATTACAGCTTTCTGGCCGATGTTGCAGCGGATCAAATTGAGCGTGAAGGCACCAGGCTCATCAACGCCTGGCATATGGCCAATGGCCTTGAGCTGCCGAAAATGCGCTACGCGCTGCAGATGGACAGTGAGCTGCTTGAGCAGCGGATGGCTGAGGCCCAGGCTATGCCTGCGCTGCTCGATGGTTGCCCACAGTGGCTCGAAGCGCTAGGGAGTGAACAACTGGGCGATAACTGGCCGGCCGAGCGCCATGCCTTGACTCAGGCCCCCAAACGTTATCTACGCACCAATTTGCTTAAGTGCAGCCGGGAAGAACTCAAGGCTCGTCTTGCCAAGGAAGGGGTCGAGACTTGTGAAGTCCCCGAGGTTGCCAGCGCTCTTGAAGTGATTTCAGATTCAGCGCTGTTTCGCACCGAATGCTTCAAGTCGGGCTGGTTCGAGCAGCAGGATGCCGGCTCGCAACATGTCGCCGAAGCTCTTGGGGTTAAACCAGGGATGCGGGTCATTGATGCCTGCGCCGGTGCCGGCGGCAAGACGCTGCACCTGGCCGCCAAAATGCAGGGCAAGGGACGACTGCTGGCGATGGATGTTGAGCAGTGGAAGCTGGATAACCTCAAACAGCGGGCTCGCCGCGCCGGCGCCCACAATGTGGAAACCCGGCTTATTGCATCCAGCAAGACCATCAAACGTTTGAAACTCAGTGCCGACAGGGTACTTTTGGATGTGCCTTGCTCAGGGCTTGGGGTGCTGAAACGCAACCCGGACACCAAATGGCGTGATACCCCTGAGCGCTTGCCGGTGCTGATGGAACTGCAGGAGCATATTCTCGGCAGTTACAGCCGCATGGTGAAGGTGGGCGGGATCCTGGTTTACGCCACTTGCTCGATCATGCCGCAGGAAAACGAGCAGCAGGTAGCGCGTTTTCTGAAGCAGCAAAGCCATTTCCGCTTACTCGATGAGGAAACCATCAGCCCGGCCAAAACCGGTTTCGATGGCTTCTATCTGGCAAGGCTTGAGCGGATAGCCGAGTAACAATCAGGCCTGTTTGAGCCATATTGACTTAAACAGGCGGTTTCACACCCGCTTCAAAAAGCATCTCAACAAAAGCATCTCAACAAAAACAGTGCCGCTCACTCTTACCGGTTTGCCAAGTATTGCCGCTTTATTCCCCCTGCAGGGTCAACAGCAGGCGGCGCCGACCGCCATTGTCTCTGTGCTCGCCAAGATAGATCCCTTGCCATGTGCCCAGTGCCAGCTGTCCGGCGCTGACAGGCAGCAGCAAACTGGTGCCCAGCAGGCTGGATTTAATATGGGCCGGCATATCATCGGCGCCCTCATAGGTGTGGCGAAAGTAAGGGGTATCTTCGGCCACTGCGCGATTGAACCAGGCCTCAAAATCCTGCCGCACTGTGGGATCGGCGTTTTCGTTGAGCGTCAGCGAGGCAGAGGTGTGCAGTAGTTGCAGGTGCAACAGGCCGCAACTGACGTAAGGCATATCATCAAGAGCCTTGGCAATATCATCGCTTATTAAATGAAAACCGCGCCGCTTGGCGTTTAAGGTCAGTTGTTGCTGATGCCACATAGATATTCCTTAATGTGGGTGAGACTGGCCGCCATCTGAAAGCTTGCCATTAAATCACCGCGAATTTAAAAGCCGGGCCTCTGATTTTTAGGTGAGCGCCCGGCGAAACATTCTATCGTCTTTATGGGGGCTCCCCAAGATGCAAGGCGGTACTTACCCAGCGGACAGCCCATCATTAGCTGAAGAGATAGTGGGCGATTCAATTATCAAGTTTGATGATAAAGCCTGCATCGCCGCCATGACCATCTCATTAGTGAGAGTGATGAATGAGGGGAATTAGAGAGAGTGATTGCAGATAAAACACAGATTGTTTGCTAAAATACCGGCCGCGAATTTACCCCTATAGACCCAGGAGAAACACCCCATGGCCAGAGCTTGCGCCAGACACATTTTGGTTAAAACCCGTGAAGAGGCGGAAAAACTCAAGGCCCGTATCGCCAAAGGGGAAGATTTTGGCAAGCTGGCGAAACAATACTCTCAGTGTCCTTCAAAAAAACGCGGCGGCGATCTCGGGGAGTTTGGCCCTGGGCAGATGGTCAAGGCGTTCGATCAAGTGGTGTTCAAAAAGCCGGTGCTCGAAGTGCATGGCCCGGTCAAAACCCAGTTTGGTTTTCATCTGATCCAGACTATTTATCGTAATTGAGCTAAAGCCTGCTGCGGTTTGCTGGCAAAGGCTCGATAGCATTGAGCCGGATCGCCGGCCAAAGTTCTACAGGCCGTGACTTCATCCTCCAGGTCGACAAAGTCTTCCAGCCGCTCCTGCAACTGCATGGGCGTGTGGTAACACATAGGAGTACCCAGCCCTGAGGTGAAACGTTTCGTCATGGGGGCGCAAAACTCACTCAGGTGGAACAAGCCTCCAGGCTTAAGCACGCGTTTAAGCTCCAATATGGCGGCTTTTGCGCCATTTCAGATGGCATGCAGGTTAAAACGGCGCAGCTCAGCACCACATCGAATGTTTCATCGGCAAAAGGCAATGGAAGTTGTGGCAGCTGAATTAAATCGATGTCCGGGTACAGACTGAGGCCGCGCTTTATCATGGCGGCTGAGGGATCGACCCCCAGCACCTCAGGATAGCCTAACTGTTTCAGCTGCTTGGTTATCCGGCCATAACCGCATCCAAAGTCCAGTATTCTGGCATCGGGTTTCACCAACTGGCAGAAGCGCTGCACATCGATTTCCAGATTGAAATTGACCTGGTTGGCAACCTTATCCCAAAGCTGCACCGTCATTGCTTATCCTCATCAATAATGGAAACTTTATTGTTGAGGAACAAAGAGTTGGGAACCAGATGCGTCACGCCTTCATCCTTTACCGTGATATAACGCAGGTTGAGATCCACCACTGTCCCCTTGGAGCCGGTAATATCGATTTTATTGCCCAGCTTTATTGGTTTATAGAGCACTATCATAATGCCGGCAATCAGGTTGGATATGGCGTCTTTGAGGGCAAAACCCAGAGCAAAGCCGGTGAGCCCGAGTCCGGCAACCAAGGCGCCAACATCAAAGCCCAACTTGGATAAAGCCAAGACGGCACCAATAAATATCAGTACCACGCGCTGGGAGTTGGAGATCAAGCGAAACGATTCGCTGGCCGCCGAGTCAAAGCGGGCGGCCACTTGTTTCAGGAAACGGTCGATAATCAGGCTGACTACCACAAATGCGGCAAACACCAGGATTGCCTGAATGACATTTTCATTCATTTTCTGCTCCGAATAATAAAGTCTTAGTCGCTGAAATGTTCGGCTTGGCGCACAAAGGCATGCCAAACTCAAAGGCGCCCAAGTTAACCAAAGGTTGAGATAGAGACAAGAGTCAATCAATAAATTTCAGTGGCTTACCTAAATTGCCCAAGGCCGTTTTTGCCTACTCAGGCTGCAAAAGGTTTTGCCGTAGAATAGGGTATTTGCTGCCTGTGTCATTGTATCTGGCGCTCTGGCTGGGTATAAGGGAAGTGACATTCTACAAGGACGATAATCATGAAGGCTGTATCCGAGAACAAACGGGTTTTGCTGCTGTTGCTGTTACCTATAGTTCTCTTGCTGTTGTCATCGGAGTTATTGCTAAGGCCAGTGACCTCAATGATAGTCAAAAATCAGTTCAAACTCATGGAAGAGTATCTTAGCCAGAGACAGCGTTCCATCAATGACATTATTCTCCATCAAGTACCTGAGTTTCATTTTGATTGTGGCCCGCAAGACGCAAAATTATTGCGGGCACCTGAAAACTATAATCGCTATTTTCGGGTGATGGGGATAAAAACCAAAACCGGCATGGGCTGCAGTTCGCTTGGCTCGGATTTACTATTGCCGGATCTTCCCAGTGACACCCCCATAGGGCAGGGCTTTGGCCTAACCACTACAGGTGCCATGCATGACACCGAGCAGGAACTCTTGGTTTATTTCAGAAGTAATGGCAATACCGCTTACTGGATTTTGGACAGCAGTTGGATCCGTGAAATTATCAATCTTCCCTGCCGCGATTGTTTTTACATAGAGTTTCTGCATCATGCTCCAGGCTCCGAAGGGCTGGTATTTGAGCGCGGCAATCCCTCGGTACCCAAAGAATCCCATGTGCATTTTCTCAGTGTGATGGACACGCAGCATCAGGTGGAGCAAAAACTCTGGTTTGGAAAGAAACTCGATGATTACGCCAGAGAAAAGATCTTGGTTTACGGTTTACCCTTGAGCATTTTGCTCGGAGTGCTGCTGGCCGGGGCTTATTGGCTTTATCTGAGTTACCACAGTTCCCTCAAGAGTATGATTCAAAGAGGAATTGCCCGGCAGGAGTTTATCCCTTTCTATCAACCCATAGTCGATATTAATCAGGGCAAAATTGTCGGTTATGAAGTCCTGGTGCGCTGGAAGAAGGGCAAGGAGTTTATCCCCCCGACCGCCTTTGTAGAGCATGCCGAAGCCTGTGGCCTGATCATTCCCATTACCGAATCTTTGCTGCAGCAGGTACTGCAACAACTGCCGGAGCTTGAGAGCGGCACTTGGGTAAGTATCAACCTGGTGGCAGAACATCTGGAGCAGGCTCATGTCAGTCGTGTGCTGCAACAGCATAATTGGCCGGAGCCGGACAGACTTAAATTTGAGATCACCGAACGCTTGCCCATTGCCGACATTGACGCCGCCAAGCAGGAAATCGCCAGGCTGACAGAGAGGGGATACAGCTTTAAAATTGATGACTTCGGCACCGGATATGGCGGCTTTAAGTATATTCAAGCCTTGGGGATCGACAGCATCAAGATAGATAAGATGTTTACCGATACTATAGGCACCAATGATCTCAAGCGTGGTGTGCTGGATGCCATTATCGCCTTTGGTATGGAGTCAGAGCTTGAGATGATAGTCGAAGGCGTGGAGACGGCGGAGCAGGTGGAGTACCTCAAAAAGCGCGGTATATTCCTGCTGCAGGGATACTATTTCGCCCGCCCCATGCCGGTTGAAGAACTGAAAACCGTGAAATCAGACGAAGTTCCCTAATGGCAGAAACCTTAGCGGCAGAAACCTTAGCGGCAAAAACCTTAGTGAAGCCGGCCACTCTTGAACTTGCAAGCGATTATTACCTGAGCAATTTTGAACTCTTGCTGGAGGGTAGCCGCCGCTATCTGGATATTTTGCCAAGCGAGCTTGCCAGGTTACGCGCGGCGTACCTTGCCTGCACCAAGCCTTCGCGGATGTTGCTGGTGCGTCTCTTGTCCCGCAAGGGCGAGTGGTTTCGCACCGATAAGCTTAACTACCCGGAAATAGGGGCCCTTGAACCTGCGATAAAGGGGCTTGAGCACGCGGAGCTCATCAGCACTTCATCATTGCCAAACACTGAAACCTGGCTCAAAGGCGTCACCCTCACAGAGCTGCGCCGGGCGCTTCTCAAACTGCAACAGAGTCGAGCCTCGGAGGGCGAGAATAGTCTTGGGGGCCTGGTCGATATTGCGCTGCATCTAGGTAAAAGCGTAAATGGTGCCTCAAAGGAGACACTGAAACGTACCATGCTGGTGCTCGGGCCCCAAGATTCACAGTTATTGATTGGCGAACTGAACTCTGAGCTGGGCATAGAATGGATTGAGCTTAAATGCCAGCGGCTTCTCGATGGCCTATTGCTGCTCTATTTTGGCAACCGTTATCAGGATCTGAGCCAGTTTGTGCTCAGCGATCTGGGCTTACAGCGCTTTGAAGTCACTGTGCTTGACAAGGCCCACCGAGCCTATGACAGCTCAGAGCAGCTTAACGCCGCGTTGGCATTTGGCCATATGAGTCAGCAGATAGAAGAGGCGATACTAGCCAAACAGCCGCTTGATATTACATTGCTGCTTGAACAGCTTAATGCCATTGCAGCAATGCCCGAGGCTAACCCCTTACTCGAGCGGCGCCGGCAAAAACTACTGACTCTGATAGGCCGCGAAGCCGAAAGGCAAGGGCAAACTACTCTTGCCATCAGTGTCTATTCGCAGTGTGAACATTGGCAGGCAAGGGAACGCCTGTGCCGCTGCCTGGAAAAACAGGCTCAGTGGCGGGCTCTGACTCATGCGCTGCTGCACCTTTGCGACCTTGCCGGTAATGAGAGTCAGTGGCAAATCATAGAACGTATTGGCAAACGCCTGCTTAAAAAATTGCCAAATGGCAAAGACAGCAAGTTTGCCTCACCATCATGCCATAGTGAAGCGCCTGATTCCTTGGCGCTTGATTCTTTGATGTTAAGACTGCAAGCGCTGAAAGAAAATGTACCGGGTAGACTGGGTGCGCCGCCAGCGATAGCTCTGCAACTCACTCCCAATGGTGAACGAGTTGAATTGCGTGTCGCTGCGCACTTTGAAGCGCTCGGTTACCGGGCGTTTTTTCTCGAGAATGCCTTGCTTTGTGGCCTCTTTGGACTCGCCTTTTGGGACATTATTTTTGCCCCCGTTAAGGCGGTATTCGATAATCCATTTCAGCGCAGCCCACGGGATATGTTCACCGAGGAGTTTGTTAGTCGGCGTCAAGAGGCCATCACGGCGCGTCTTGATGAAATCGCTCGGGAGCCTGGCGCTGTTATTTGGCGCCATTTTCAGCAAAAGCAAGGACTGGCAAATGATTGGGTTTACTGGGAAAACCTGCCGCAACAGGCGCTGGAACTGACGCTGGCGGCACTTTCCGGCGCCAGGCTCGCTCAGGTATTTGAACGTATGCTTGGCGATCTCAAGCATTACCGCAGTGGCCATCCGGATCTTGTGTTATTTGACGCCGAAGGGCGCATTAGTTGGCTTGAAGTGAAAGGCCCGGGCGATAAGCTGGCCGATCATCAAATATACTGGCTCAACTTCCTCAGTGACTTGGGAGAGGCACGGGTTTGCTATGTCGACTGGGCAACAGCCGGCGAGTGTAAATAAGGTAAATAGCATTAAGGCAAGAATGATTGTTATTTAGTATTGGCCAATAACAGTCAATTAACAGGCAGCCCACTGGCGGCCTGCGCTATGTGGAAACCTTAATTGAAGTTCAGAGTCAGCAAGTCATCGCTCCATTTCGCCCGCGTCGTTCATATCTATGTTTCCATGGCACTGCTGCTGTTGATGCTGTTCTTTGCCTTTACCGGTATTACTCTCAATCATCCGGATTGGTTTATCCGCCAGGGCGGAGAAAGCCTGGCATCGGAAGAAGCCCTGCCGGGATTTTTGTTGCCGGTGAATAGTGAAGACCCGGATTGGCGCGAAGCCACTGCGCATTGGCTCAGTAGCCACTGGGGAGTGGATGGTCACAGTGCCGAGTTCAGTGAAGATGAAGTGGCGCTGGTGCACAAGGGGCCGGGGCGCTATCAGAGCATTACCCTGGATCTGCTGGACGGGAAAGCCTATGTCGAGCAGATAGATTATGGTCTTATCGCAGTACTCAATGATCTGCATAAGGGGCGTAACAGTGGCACCCTGTGGGTCTGGCTGCTGGATCTTTGTTCAATTCTCATCATCCTGTTTTCCCTGACCGGTGCTTTCCTGCTGTTGCCTCAGAGCCGTAGATTGAAAAAATCCTTACTGGCCATGGCCGGTGTCAGCAGTGCCTGTGCCCTTATCTATCTGCTGTTTGTTCCTTGAGTTCAAAGTGACAGACGGCAAAGCATGAACTAGTACCCCCTACCTTTGGTGTGTTGTGAATGGAGAATGTATGAGTGGCAAACCTTTGAAAACCAGATTGTCTCTGTCCTTGGCGGTATTACTGAGTAGCAGCTTAACCCTGGGGCAGGCCCAAGCCGATTCGCTGGAGATTAATCTGACGCTGCCGGAAATCACCACGGGCCAATACCACAGGCCTTACACAGCCGTGTGGGTGGAGGATGCCAAAGGGCAGAGCGTGCGAACTTTGAGCCTTTGGGTCATGCAGGAAGGCGAGGGGTACAAGTGGCTGAAAGACATTCGTCGCTGGTGGCGCAAGGCCGGGCGGGATGACATGAACTTTGTCGATGCCATTGCATCGGCAACAAGGCCTGCGGGCAAATATCCCATCAGCTGGGACCTCAAAGATGACCAAGGGGGCCAGGTTGCCAACGGCAAATATACCTTGCTGGTGGAAGTGGTACGTGAGCACGGTGGCCGGGATTTGGTACGACACAAATTTCAGCTCGACGGCAAGCCTTTCAAAGCTGAAATAGCGCCCACCATAGAAACCGGCACGATTAGCCTTCAATACCTAGTGGAGTAAAAGATGATGAAAACAAGCAAACTCTTGTTGGCCCTGGGGGCCTGTCTGTTGGCACAAACGGCGCAGGCCCATGACAGATTTATACTGCCCAGCCAGTTCAATGTCTCTGCCGATCCCGGCAAAGGTATGTGGATCACTTCAGATGTCAGCGCCAGTAACGAAGTATTCCTGTTTGACAAACCTTTTGGCTCTGAAGATGTGCAAATCATCACGCCGTCCGGCACCAAGGAGCGACCATCCTCGAGCTACCGCGGCAGCCGTAAGTCTGTGTTTGACTATCGCCTGACCGAAGACGGTACCTACAGATTCGAGAAAGAGACCCAGCCAAGATATATGTCGCGCTATAAGCTCAAGGGCCAGCAAGACAGCGTCCGTAGCCGTACTGACAAGCAAACCACCAAGGCGATGATGCCAAAAGGGGCGTATGATCTCGAAGGGGCGCTGTATTTCTCACGGGTCGAGTCCTATGTCACTCTCAACAAGCCAAGTGACAAGGCTTTTGAAGTGAAAGGAGAATACCTTGAACTCAAACCCTTGACCCATCCGGCTGACATAGTCGAGCAGGAACCCACTGAGCTGCAATTCTATTTCCAGGGTAAGGTGATTGCCGGTGTGGAAGTCGCGATTGTGAAGGAAGGCACGCTTTACCGTAACCAGAAACAGGAATTGACGCTGACCTCAGACAAAGAAGGTAAGGTGAGTTTTGAACTGCCGAGCGCCGGCCGCTATATGTTGCATGCATCATTCGAGCAACCTAACGCCGACACTCGTCTTGCGGATAAGACCGTCAGTGAAATTTTCCTCACTTTCGAGGCCGGTCTGCAATAACCTAAATAGTCCGAAGCAGGCACTTTCAAGGCCTATCACCTTGTGAGTGCCTGTCAGCACGGGGAGTTAAGCCCAAGCGTGCGCCGCTTGCCCTGGTTCGCATTTTGCTTGAATGCCAGGTGCAAGCCATTGCTTTTCATCGAATCATCACCTAGGCTGCCAGCTTTCGATCATCAGGATAAGGAAACAGGGATGGCAGTCAAAACCTTTGTTTATGCTTCTGCGTTGTTAATGGCCAGCACCTGCGCCTATGCCAGTCAAGATGGCATGACCAAGCAAGAAAGCAGGCTTATGGCCGGTGTATGGCAGGGCACTTTGGGAAAGACGCAGATCCGCGCCTGCATTAACGAATATGGCGATTCAGGTAGCTATTATTATTTGAAATACTTGACGCCTATCAGCCTGGAATTCAAAGACAACCATTTCCAGGAGCAAGATGACAGCGGTCGTTGGCGACTCTCTCTTCAAGATGATCAGTTACGGGGTACTTGGTATCTGGCGCAAAGGGATAAAACCTTACCTATCAACCTCAGCCGAGTCACTGCCGCCGATGGCGCAACAGACTGCAGCAGCGAAGCCTATAATCAGGCCTTGGAAACCCGGCCCCAAATAAAGCGCGGTGCCTGGCAAAGTTTCAATAACGCCTTGGAATTTCGTGAGCTTACCTACGGTGGTGAGGTGGGGCTTGAGCTTCGGGGCGCGCAAGCCGGGCTGAATAAAATCAATCATTGGCTTAAACAACGCCTTACCAGCGCTGAGTTGCTTGAACTCTATTACGAAACTCGCAGAGACTTTCTCGGGCGCATGGGCACAGCTTTCAGCGACGAAACCGGTGTAGAGCTGAGTTTTGCTAACGACACCTGGCTCAGTGTCAGATTCTACCGTTGGGCCGCAGGGCATGGCGCCAGCGGAATATCGATTAACTTTACCAATTTTGATCTTAATACAGGTGAGCGTTTTCACCCTTGGCAATGGTTTTACGATACTGACCCCGATAAGCAGACACATCAGTTGCCATCTGGGCTGCAGGCCAAATGGTTCCCAACTGGTGAACAAGAGGAAGATCCCGAGTTCGATTGTGGTAGTACAGAATATGGTGCAAAGGGCTATTACCACTTAACTCTGGAAACCCAGGATGGACTGGATGGGCTCAGATTCTGGGAATATCCTCGCGGTAACGGCTGCGAAAATGAATTCTTTTTACCTTTGAGTGACGTGGCGCCTTATCTCAATCAAACTGGTCGCCAGCAACTGGGATTGAAGTAACTGCGTGAGTCAAAGCGTAATTTCTCTGATGTTTTTTCAGGTATTGTTCAGACCAGCTTTTCCATAGGCGGGCAAACTGTGCTGAGGTTTAACGTCGTCACTCACCTTGACTCTCACCATAAGGGATAGATAAAAAATAGTAAAGGTTTACGGGTAGGGAAGCCATTTCATCGAAAACAAGGAGAGTGTGATGCAAGGATTAAAGGGATTTTTATTATCTTCTCTGTTGGCATTGCTGGTGGGTTGCAGTTGGGCTGCCTTGGCGGGCATTGTTGGATTACTCCTGTTGCCTTCCATGTTTCCATCCAAGGGTTGGTTGGATCTGACCTATATGGTGGTGGGGACTATTTTAATGCTACAAGCACTGATAGCCGGTTGCTGGGCAGGTTGGCTGAGGGGGAGTGGTGTACTGATTAGGCACACTCTTGCCAAAGACTCGTTCTGGAAAACCAATCTATTTAGTGCCGGAGCTATATTATTGTTGTTCCTGGTGTTGCATTAGAAGAGGTTAGAATCTCAGCAGCAATAGGTTGGCTTGATAGGATAGCTAGTAAGCACAACCTTTGACTTGATTTATCTTTATTAACTTACTGTTACGGCCAAAGAAACCCTGAAAGCAGGGTTATTGCCAGACGCAAGTATCGTCCAACTGGGATTCAGGGTCCATGTTGAATTCATAAACCTTATTTTTATTTTTCGGTTTATATTCAAAACGGTAAAAATTTGCCCCTTGAACAACAATGGTATAGTTTCCAGATGTCATTCCATCGACCTTTTCCAGGTATTTATAGGTATATTCATAGGGTCTCCCTTCGGTGATTTCTATGCCTTCAAGACTCGTTTGCTCAAGCTTGATGACATCTGAGCCATTTTTATACCAAACCAGGGACTCTTTGCTCTCTTCATCGCCAAAGGAAAAAGCCAAGTATATTGGATGGGCTTCATCTTGAGACACGAAGCAATACCAATCAGTGGCATGTGCTTTGGTACAGAGAGTCGATATAAGGAGCATAAAAGGAACTAGCAGCTTCAGACCTTTGGGGAAACCATTGCACTTGCTCGCTGGAGCTCTATACTTGTTGTTCATGTTGAGTTCGTTTCCAAGATGGATCTAATTGAGCCAAATAAACAATGGCTCTCTGCTTACTGATATGAACGCGCTTCTTTGACAATTGTCTAATGAGAAAATATTTGCGCCGCAGCCGGCATGTTCAAATCGATGAATATAGCTTGCATCTGCTCAAAATCTATATCCAGGTTACTGTTTTTTATATCATCAAGAGCTGCAAGGTAGAGGCTTTCATAGTCTTCATCTTCCAGGTAGTTTTCAGAGATATATTCCCAATACTCTTGATCATAAAGAATTGCTATATCAAAATCATCAGTGTAGAAGTATTTAGCTGCAGGAGGAACATTTTCGAAGCACTCTTGATATAACCAATCATGGTCGGAGGTTCCTGGTAGATTGCAATTTACATTCAACATTTCTAGCAGGTACTTTATCAAGTAAATTTGAGTTGCATCTGTGCTGGATTCACCCAAAGAATCTGAGTTTATGATCTGATCTAGCGCTTGCTCCAAGGTCTCATCAGTTACAGTAAAATGCTGAGTAATAAATTCTAGATACTCTTTCTGATTATTTCGGCAGCCCATAAGTAGGAACATGTTGTGATCTAGCGGAAATTTATTCTCAACGAGATTTTTGAAAACATAAAAACTGTTCTCATACTGTGTTATTGTGAATATCCCTTCAGGGAAATCAACTTTGAGCTGTTCAGGGGGGAAATGATTCAGGAATGCTATAATGCAGTCTTCCTTTAAATAATGTTCTATATCACTCATCAATAGTTGAAGAAAGATAACCTTCTTTTCTTCATTGTTTTTAAACGGGTAGTTGTTTAGTAAATACTCAAAGTCAGCTGGTATTTGCGTGGAAATAACATCGTACCACATGTCATCATAGCTATAGCACTTTAATTTATCAGCTTCTTTATTTCTTATAGCGTTAATTAATTGTTCGTTATTCATGGTTTTTCTTTCTGAGATATGGATAGTGAAATATAGCAGCGTCTTTAACTTGGCAACTATTGGTGGCAATGCTAAATTATTCTAACTTTGGATTTCAATGATACAGTCATCTGTGCTTCTGAAAGCGCCTCGGGGCTCAAGGCTCAAGCTTCATTCGCGGTAGGTACACTGACAACAAGCACAGGCTGTTAATAAGGTGTCCTCAATGCATCTCAATGAGAACACCTTAATTACTTTCAGTGCGGGTAGCTGTGCTGTTAACCGACTTGTGTCAAGAGTCAAATAAAGCCAGAGCTACCTATTACCACACTTCAATTCTAGTTGATATCCCGGCTTCGCCATCAGCTACAATGTCGATACTTTCCGGTATAAAACTATCTGCTTGATAATTCGGTGAGGCCGAGTAGTTACTTATGTTTCCTTGCTGGGCCAGTTCCATGACCTGTTGATCGAACACTTTTTTGCTCAGTGAGGCCGTCTTTGGTAGATAGACCACATTCATTGGATCGTCCTGACCACCAAACTCCAATGGGAAGAGATAGGTTTTTCGTAACATACCTTGAGCTGCGAGCTCTTCTGCCTGTTCTCGATTGTCGATGTCCGAGTAGTTAATGGAAGCGGGATTTAACACCGAAGGTCTGTTAATGACACTGACTTGCTTATCGTTCGATGCAAGGAGTTTGGCTAACAGCTTGTCTCGACCGTTTTTCATTGACCAGGCCATCTCATCGTCAGTAATCACAGTCGCTATCAGTAGTTGGCCTTCACCATTAGGTAATGTGAAGCTACCTGGCAGCGGACTGTGTGCCTGGGTAATAAGTACATTGACGTAATCGCCGTCTCCCACCATGACATCTTCAATAGTTAGGCCGTTGTACTTTTTGACTCTTCCCAAAAGGTCTGCATCGTTAAGCATTTCCGCATTGACGGCCCATTGCAACAAACCTAGTGGCCAATCTGCCTCACCTTGGGTAAGTACTATAATTTCGTATCCATAACCCGGCCGCTCAGGATAGACAGGAACTGTTTCTTTCTTTGTCAGAGTCAGCTCAATGTTACCATCTGTTTGATTAATGTTTTGGGGCAAGTACTGGGTTGGCATATCCGGATTGGTTAAACCAAAAGTGGTGTAAAGCCATAGGTCGTCACCCAATTCGCTGGCTTTAGACTTAAACAAGCCACCACCTGGCCATACACCTGTCATATGACCCAGTTTAAGGATCTCATCTGGGAACAGGCCAAATTTCTTTTCGAATACAGCCGTTCTAGCATCATATACGTTATCCCATAATATCTCTTGGTTTACTTCTGTCACTATATTACTTCCTTTTAATAAATTTGGACTTGATTCGCTATCGAAAATATCAGTCCAAAAAATGTTTTTACTATTAGATTTTCAAATGGTTGTTTATATCTAACCTGCCATCTGAATTTGAACATCGATTTGCAATCGATTACTATCCAAAATGGTTCAATCGGGTTGTGGGGGGTGAAGGCTCATCTCTTAGATGCAATACTAAACTTAGCAGAAATATATTGCTTTTTGTTTTCAATGCTCTCGCTTGCGGCCTCATATAGGGCAATCCAAACACAGTATTCCCGATGAAAGTTGCCCTCGTTGTCGGCTAATTCATTGATTTTATCTGCCTCAGAATCTGAAGATTGTAGTATAGCGCTCCGTATCTGCTGTCCTACTATTTGAATAAACTGAACTTACCGGTAAACTCTTTAAGCACAGTCGTATCGCCGAACATACAAATACCAAAATATTCCAGATCTTGCTCGGATGTCTCAGCCGTTGCTTTTACCTGCTCGGCGGATGTTCCTACTATCATGGTGTTTGTAAAGTCAGTGAATGGGATATTTCGTTGCAGGAGTTCTTCACGGACTTTTCTGATCTTGTTCGAATTGTCAGCTTTAAGAACAATAAATGGATAATGGGATATTGATGGATGAATACCTTCTTCCTTATCCCGATATTGCAGAAAACAGAGTCTGTCTAAGTCATTTACTTCAGCGACCAGTCCGGCCGTCATATGACCCAGGGTATTGTACAGGCGCCCCATATCAACTTTTTTATTTAGTACGGCGACAAATCGTTTTGTGTTTTCATCTGGTAGAGAGGTGAAATCTATCATGAAATTTCCTGGTTTTTAAGGGCGGTATCTAGCTTGTTATCGGGAAATGGTTTTAAATTTTTGGGAAAGGTCAGCTGCCTCTGCCTTTATACGAAAATCTGCAAAGTAAACAACCATTGGATGAGGGTCATTTAGCATTTCATTGACCTTAGCCTTACCTAGTTTACGATGAAGAACACCTATGACACGCAATAGCGGATGTTCAGATTTAATACAATCATGAGCGGATAGGCTCAATGACTCGAAACATATAATTTTGAAGTCATAACTGCTGAACTCACCAGCTTCATATAAACTCCTTACAGTTCTTTCTGAGCCATCTACTGATTTATGTTTCAGGCAATCTGTTGGGGTTAACTCATGAAAATATGCCCCTTGTTCCGACCAAGACTCATAATCAGTAAGACTTATGCCTTGCTTGCCATCAATGACAACCCAACTTCGAGCAACTTCACCTTGTCGTCGATAAGAAGTTGTAAATATTTCAATTCTGCCTTTGATGGATTCAGCAAAATTTTCTTCAACTCGCTTTTTAAGTTTTGACCATTGCATAATTTCTACTTTTGGCAGTTGAAAGGTGTATACGCGCTTTAAATATATTGTTTGCTAATTCAGTAAATAACGGTTTTAAGGTGTCGACTATATACTCAAAAATTTCCTTAATAGCAATAAATATAATGATTCCCTATGAAAGCAAGTGTCGGTTGCCGTGTTTCTCACGGATGAATTAAGTCAGAGTCATACTATTTGTTGACCCAATAGGCGAACAATTATAGGAGGCCGACATGTCTAAAGCTAACACGCTTTCTTATCGAGTTTTACGTACAGAAGGATATTATAATCACGCTGTTAAAAAATAAACACTTAGAAACACCGGCGGCTAGAACCTTCATTCTGCTATTGATGAGATTTAGCTATCGTTTGGAACTACTACAAGCTGAATGTTGTCACTATAAATAATCTTACCAGGTTTAATTGACAGTCTAATCGTTACAGTTATACCATACTTTTTAAGTAACTCGGCTACTTCATTTGATTTTTCAAGGTACAGTGAAGGGACGTTAAAAAACCAACTTTGTGCAACGAATCGTACATCAGGCGCTATCGGTTCTTTAAAACATTTCGGATTTTCCAAATTGTTGTTAAACCAAGCTGCTGTAGATTTATACCAATAGTATTCCTGTTCTGACATTACCTTCATGCGTTTAAGGTCACCCATAGCTGCAAAAATACCTTTCCTGTGCTGAGTACCACGAAACGTAAGGTTAGTTTCATATCGTACGAACATATTTTAGCCTAATTGCTGTATAGTGCGCATGTGCGACTCTCAAAACTCTTATTTACCTGAACTTGCTTAAAAGCATGATTTAATTGTTTTCTTACGCTAAAATGATAAGAAAAATTAATGTCATGGTCTTAAATTCGGGGGAAAGGTCAGCATAGTGCAAACTGATGAGTAGTTTCTTAATGGTTTTTTAAGACAGTGTGAGGTTGGGTAGCGACAATGTCTACCCATAGTTCGACTTGAACAAACCAACATGCTGACATCAAGTTACAGAAACCATATGATATCAGTACTTAAATGTCATAAAGTCACATAAAAAATTAAAATCAAACAGATATATTTTCAACAGACTCAGCAAAGTCTTCTTCATCTTTATCTCTTAAGAATGTAGCGATTTCTTGCAGGGGTAACTCATAACCTTTTTGAATTAAAGACCGAATAGCCTCCACATGTTCTTCATTTATATCATGTTCAAAAATTATAAATTCCCAAGGAAAGTCGGATATAGTACTTTGCGACGGAGTACCATCCAACCAAGAAATAAAAATAATGGGTTGCTCTGAAAAAACAAGACTCAGTAAAGAGTCATATTCGGAAAGCTCACTTTCATTTGAAAATTTTTGATTGATATCCAAGCCTTTATCTACAATCTTTTTAAATGCAGCTTTACCCAACTCTTCTTCATAGTGCTCGTTGTATACAAGCCATGCAGCCGCCTCGGATAAAGCAGAAGAATCAAAATCAAAATTACCAAGCAAATAATCAAAGATCTTATATTCCTCTTTATAGCCAGAAAAAGCACTAGTCAAGAACTTATTTTGATCTATTTTACCGCCGACATCCAAAATCCCCTTTATAAAATTAAAATGAGCATCAAGACATAAGTAATGAATTTCACTTTGATCAGATATCAATAAAGTTCCATCAGAACCTTGCTCTGCAATAAGTTTAAACAATGGATTTTCAGATTGTAAAGGGTTAAATGAGCTTATTTTATAGTATGCAAGCTTATACAAATCATAATCAGAAATGATTTTTTGACTTCTAAGAGAACGTAATCTCTCTATATTGTCCTTATCATTCCATATTTTTCTGATGTAATGGTCCTTGTTTTTAAAAAACAAGGAATTTATATCGTCGGTAGCTTTACCATGCACTAAAGAATCAATATCTTCGTAAGTTAATAAACTCATGTTAAACCTTATATTCAATATCTACTATGTCAGAACTATCTATTTTTCTTGAAAAATTTATTTTTAAATACATAAAGCCCCATGGTTATAGAACGATAATGGCAATTTGCTTTTATTGCCCATATCAATCAAATCAAACCTTCAGTATGCGTACAAAGAAAAGACAAAAAATTATCATCAGATGATTTATATAATCCACATCGGCTAAAAATTAACAAATTCTCCAAAAACACTTTTATATAAATCTAATCTTATAAAGACTCTCGGTATAACAAGAGTAAAGTCTATAACTAGGTCCAGTTTCACACCAATTAACTTGTGAGCTAGTTTTTCAGGCGCTGGAAATTTAGAAAAATTATCTTTATTGAGTAAATAGTCTCTACCAACTACCATAAAATCTCATATTCATATTCATATTCATCTTCAACTTTTAACCGTATATCATCATTTCTTGGCTTGTGTACGAGATGTCACATTCGAATATTGAAGGGTAGAACATATAGGAGCATCTAGATTCTCGTTAATCGATTCAAATTTCCTTTGTATAAGTCTTGTTTATCCTTTTTGACATAATTAAGTGCCTTATGGTTTACAGATGGCAACCCTGATTGTGCCTACACATAATGATTTCCCGTGCAGGTATTGACCACCGTGTCGTCTCGTGGATTAGTTAAGCCAGAGCCACACTGTTTGTTGTGTATTGGTCAAGTTAAGTTGGCCGACACAGGATGAGTTTAATCGTGTAGATTAAGGGCGTCGCGTCTGCGCTTAAATAACTATCTGCTATAAAGTTTCCGCCATAGCTACCGCACGGGCACGAAACTGACTTCGTCCCTGAATTTGCCTGAAGGCGAAATGATGCCAGCCATCCCTGTATTGGCTGTTTTTATAACTAATTGAATTATCATTAGAATAACCAAGTTGGCTTGGCGAAACAAGCCGCAAGTGCAGCCATGGTTTAGAAATGAGACTCTAAAGGCTTTTACTGACGGTAAGACAGTAATGGGGAAGGAGTGATGAAAAGGCCAAAGATATATGGCCAAAGGCATTACCGAACGCGATAGCCTTTGGCCCTAAGTTTTACAGCGTGTAGCTCAATACAGATAGCGGCGTCACACAGATAGTGGCGCCGCTTTGCCTGAGCAGGCTTAATCTGTGATTAACTCGAGTTGCATCAATAGCATATCTTCACCGTCTATGACCCGGGTATCCTGGCTGTGGCAGTGGGGGCAGATGACGGTACGTTCCTCTGGGGTACTTTGCTGCTGGCACCGATTGCAGGAGAGCGTCAGCGGCGCTATGTCGATATCAAGCACGGCTTGGTGGCAGACGCTGTGCTCACGAAAGGTGTTGAAGGCGGTGCGAACCAACTCAGGTTCAACGCCGCTCATGGCGCCTATCTTGATGGCGACCCGAGCAATGCCCTTGGCGCCGTGCTCGGCGGCGAGTTGCTGGCACTGCTCCATCAGGGCGCTGACGATAGAATACTCGTGCATCAACAGATCCTCGGCAACAGCTCGCCCTGTGGCAGATCCAAATAGCGGCGACTGCCCCAGGCCGATTCCAGTACCACTTTACCCGGATGTTGTTCGCCTACTTCGCCTATGATGCAGGCCTGGTCGCAATGACCGAAGCGGCGCATGATTTCGACCGCGCCTTCGGCGAGTTCGCGGGGCAGGGCGACGACAAAGCTGCCTTCGTTGGCGAGATCCCAGGGCTCAAAACCGTAGAGTTCACAGACGCCGCGTACCTCATCACAGACGGGAATGGCGGTTTCTCTGAGGGTAATGCCCTTGTTAGAGGCCTTGGCCCACTCGTTGAGCACGGCCGACAAGCCGCCGCGGGTGGCGTCACGCATGGCGTGGATCTCCAGATTGGCGGCGATCAGTTGCTCCACCACATTCCAGAGCACGGCGCAGTCGGAGCTGAGTTCAGACTCCAGCTCCAGCCCTTCACGGGCACTCAGGATGGCGGCGCCGTGACGCCCTATGTCCCGCGAAAGCAAGATGGCATCGCCGTTTCTTAGCGCATGAGCCGAAATGCCCGGCTTGAGAATGCGGCCTACCCCTGAGGTATTGATGAAAATGCCGTCGGCGCAGCCTTTGGGCACTACCTTGGTATCGCCGCAGACGATGCGGGCTCCGCATTGAGACAGTGCATCGGCCATGCTGGCGACTATCTGTTTCAGACGGCTGATTTCAAAGCCTTCTTCTATGATAAAACCGCAGCTTAAATATTGCGGCTCGGCGCCCATCATAGCTAAGTCGTTGACTGTGCCGGCAATGGCCAGCTTGCCGATGTCGCCGCCTTTGAAGAACAGCGGCGCTACGGTAAATGAGTCTGTGGTAAAGGCGCAATCGCCGCCAAGAGGTAGACAGGCGGCGTCTTCTTCGCGTCTGAGAATGGGGTTGTCGAAGGCATCGAAAAACAGCTTGTTGATAAGCTCGGCCATTTCCCGGCCACCGCCGCCATGGCTCAGTTGTACTCGTTTATCGGACATCAGTTTACTCCGGCATATCTGTAATAGGCATTGCAGGCGCCTTCAGAGCTGACCATGCAACTGCCGAGCGGTGTTTGTGGGGTGCAGCCGCGGCCAAATACTTTGCAATCCTTGGGATTGGCCATGCCGCGCAGAATATCGCCGCATTGGCAGGCTTTGTGATCGTCTATCTGTTTCACCGGCAAGCGCTCGGCAAAGCGGCGTTCGGCATCCCTGTGGCCGTATTCGGGTTTCAGCATCAGTGCCGAGTCGGCAATGGGGCCAAGGCCGCGCCAACGAAAACTGGGGCGTACCTTAAAGAACTGCTCTACCTTTTGCTGCGCTAATAGATTGCCCTGTTCGCTGACGGCGCGTTGATACTGGTTTTCCAGTTCACAGCGGCCGCTGACTTTCTGTTTGACCAGCGCGAGAATGGATTGCATGACATCCACCGGCTCGAAGCCCGAGACCACCACAGGGGTGCGATAACGTTCCACCGTCGGGCGATAGATGCGGGCGCCGCTGATAACGCTGACGTGGGCCGGGCCGATAAAGGCGTTGACCTTGGTCTCGGGGTGGCTCATTACCGCATCTATTGCCGGTGGTACCAGCACATGGTTGATATGAAACAAGAGGTTACTAAGGCCCTTGGCTTCGGCTTGCTCCAGCAGTATCGCCGTCATCGGCGTGGAGGTTTCAAAGCCGATGGCAAAATAGACTATGGTCTTGTCCGGGTTTTCTGCGGCGATTTTCAGCGCATCGAGCGGGGCGTAGACGGCGCGGATATCATGGCCTTCGGCGCGCACAGAGGCGAGTGAACCCTTGGAGCCGGGAACCCGGATCATATCCCCCAGGGTCACCAAGATCACATCATCGAGGCGGGCGAGGGCGGCGGCCTGATCTATCCGCTCTTTGGGCATGACACATACCGGGCAACCCGGGCCATGAATGAAATGGATATTTTCCGGCAGCAGCTGCAGCAGGCCATATTTCATTATGGTGTGGGTGTGGCCGCCGCAGACCTCCATGATATTGAGCGGCTCGGCCAGCTTGGGAGCCAGTGCGGTGATTTCCTCGGCCAGATTACGGATAGTGGCCGGGCAGCGAAAGCCGTCGTACAGTTGCCTGAGTTCAAGCTCTGCCATCTTCCGCCTCCAGTTTGGCCGCTATCTCACGGTACAGCGCCAGGCTCTCGGCGGCAGATTCGGCATCTATCTTGTTCATCACAAAGCCGATATGGATAAGCACATAGTCGCCAATGGCAAGCGGTTCATCCAACAGATGACAGCTCACAGTGCGTTTAACCCCCAGGGTTTCCACGGTAACGCTCTGGCTTTCGGGGTGCAGCTCCACTACCTGGGATGGGATAGACAAACACATCAGCAGGCCTCCGAAGTGCGCTCGGTAAAGGCGGCGAGCTGCTTATCCAGCCACTGGGCGACCCGGGTCAAACTGGCGGGATCTTTGGTAGAGACTTCCAATACCTCGGCCTTGGGGTTGAGTTTACTCACCTGGGCGCGGGCCTCGGCGACATCAAAGTCAAAGTAGGGCAGCAGATCGCACTTGGTCAGCAGCACCAGATCGGCGCGGTGGAACATCACAGGATATTTTTCAATCTTGTCGTCGCCCTCGGGGATGGAAACCAGCACAATATTCATGTGGGTACCGACATCATAACTGGCCGGGCACACCAGGTTGCCGACGTTCTCGACAAAGCAGATATCCATGTTGTCGAGCGCTTGCTGGTGCAGGGCACCGTGCACCATAAAGGCATCCAGGTGGCAGGCGCTGCCGGTTTGGATCTGAATCGCTTCTATGCCCTTGGCCTTGAGGCGGTCGGCATCCCGCGAGGTTTCCAGATCGCCTTCAATGACGCAGTATTTTTTGTCTGTATAGGCACCGAGATGCTCCAGCAGGCTGGTTTTGCCACTGCCGGGGCTACTCATGATATTGAAGGCCATCACCTTGTGGGATTCGAAGTGTTCCCGGTTGTGCTGGGCTTCGATATCGTTTTTGTCGAGGATCTTGTGGATCACCGACAGTGTCTTGCTGTCGTTCAGCTGTGGGTTGGTGTGTACTGTGCCATGGCTGTGAGAATGGCTATGAGAATGGCTGTGAGAGTGCTCATGGGAATGGTCATGAGAGTGATCGTGACTGTGACCGTGCTTGTGATCGTGTCCGTGAGAATGACCATGCTCGTGAGAATGATGCCCGCCGTTGCCCCTGGGCAGTGAACATCCGCAATCTTTACACATAATGAACTCCCTTTGGTTCCTTAATCTGAGCATGCGCCGCTTTGGCGGCAGATGCTTTGATATCAATCAGTAATTTCAACGTTCGGCCAGGCTCTGTGTGAGCCCGGGTTGATGCAATCCATACCAGAGCTGCCCGAGGGCGATACCGCCATCATTGACCGGCACCAGGCCGGGTTTCAAGCGGTGAAATTCAAGCCGGGCGAGTTCCCGGTGGCAGTATTCACTGAGAAGCCTACTTTGAAACACGCCGCCGCTCAGTACCAGCGGCAGCTCGTCTATTCCTTCGGCCTTGAGCCAGTTACGGGCCTTGAGCGCCGCGGCGAAAATCCCTTTGCCTATGGCCTGAATAAAGGCCAGCGCCAGCAGTTCACTGTCCGGCTCGGTGCGCCAGGCTCGCAGCAGCGCCGAAAATAACGGCGCGCTTTGCCACTGCCCAAACACCAGCTCGGTGCGAGAGTTTGTTGGTTCGAGCTCATGTTCGAGCTCATGTTCAAGCTTCAGCTCTAAGCCAAGCTTCTCGGCGCTTTGCTGTTTCCCGGCGGCAATGGCTCGGCGGGCAAGGGTTTCCAGGATAATCCCGGCCTGGCCTTCATATTGGCTGAGTCTCAAGTTCGCCAGCAGCGCGGCGGCGGCATCGAATAAACGGCCGATGGAGTGGCTCTTGGGGCCTATGCCACTGCTGGCGAGCTTGCCAAGGTTGGCCAGCTTGGCTGCAGGCTCGGCAGCAAAGACCGCCAATTGCTGCAACTCTTCAATGCCATGGTTTTGCAACAGCAGGCTATAGAGCAGGCGCCAAGGCTCGCGAATGGCCTGCTCGCCTCCGAGCAGCATCATCGGGCTCAGGGTTGCCAGGCGCTGAAAGCCCTGACAGTCGGCCAGCAGCAGTTCGCCGCCCCAGAGCTGGTTGTCATCTCCAAGCCCTGTGCCATCAAAGCTGAAGCCCAGCACCTTGCCGCTGTAATCATTGGCTGCCATCACCGCCAGCAGATGGGCGAAGTGATGCTGCACCTCAAGCTGCCGACCCCCTTGACGCTCGGCCCAGCGGCTGGACGCATAGTCGGGGTGTTTATCGCGGATGATGGCCTCGGGCTCAAAGTGGTACAGGCGATGGAAATTCTGCAAAGTGCGCTCGAAATAGCCCTCGGCCTCAACACTGAAAAGATCGCCGATATGGGGGCTGAGATAGAGCTGATTACCGATATTGAGCGCCATGGTGTTTTTCTGTTGTGGGCCCACGGCCAATAGCGACGGCAGCTTGTTGGAGCTGTTGTCTCTAGAGTCCTTACTCGTCAAGCTTTTGCTTACTATGTTCATGCTCGCCAAGCTCTTGCTTGGCAGGCTCAGCGGTGCATAACCGCGGGCGAGACGCAGTACCTGCAGTTCATCATCCAGCATCTGCACTACAGAGTCATCACAGCCGTTGATGATGGGGCGGTTATGATCCAGTACAGCATCGACCACAGCCAGAGGCGGTTTGCCGAGTTGCTGCAGCACCTCGTCGCCGTCTGTGATAATCGGCTCGCCGGAGCGGTTGGCACTGGTGGCCACCAGCGGCCGCTGCAGGCCATCGAGCAGCAGAGTATGCAGCGGCGTATAAGGCAGGAACAAACCCAGCCGATCGATATCCGGCGCTATGGCGCTGCTGAGTGCCGGAGCGTCAGCCTGGTGTTGCTTCTTGGCCATAAGCACTATCGGCCGCTCCTGACTACTGAGCAGTTGCCACTCGGCGCTCGAGCCTTCGGCATACTGTTTGGCGAACTCGATTGAGGGCATCATCAGTGCCAGCGGCTTGGCCGGGCGGCACTTGCGGCGCCTAAGTTCAGTGACTGCGTCATGATTACCGGCATCGCAGATCAGATGAAAGCCCCCTAGGCCCTTGATGGCGAGGATTTTGCCCTGTTCGATAAGGGCAATGGTTTGCGCCAGCGCTTGCTCTCTCTTGGCGAGGATTTCGCCGCCTGCGCCACGCAGTGTCAGCTCGGGGCCACATTTGGGGCAACTGACCGGCTGGGCGTGATAGCGCCTGTCCATAGGGTCTTCATAGGCTTGGCGGCAGGCATCACAAAGGGCAAAGCCCGCCATGGCGGTATTGTGTCTGTCGTAGGGCAGGTTGCGGATAATGGTGTATCTGGGGCCGCAGTGGGTGCAGTTGGTGAAGGGGTAACCGAAGTGGCGATTGTTGGGATCGCGAATCTCGGCCAAGCAGGCATCGCAGCTGCTCTTGTCGCTGCCCACAGTGACTATGGCCGCCGCTTGCCCCGCACTGCTGTGCGCTATGGTGAAATCTTGCAAGTCCTGCACTTGGGCATGGCTGACGGTGAGCTCATCAATGCGGCACAGCGGCGGGCGCTCGGTATCGAGCGCGGCTCGAAATCCTGCCAGCGCCATCTCCGGACCTTGCACCAATATGCTGACGCCCTGGCCATCGTTGAGCACATGGCCCGTGAGCTGAAAGCGTTTTGCCAACTGGAAAATCCAGGGGCGAAAACCCACCCCCTGGACTATGCCTTTGATATTGAAGCTTTGGGCAACAAGCGCTGTCATCAGCGCCTCCTTTGCCTGAGCCAAAGTGCGCCGGCGGCGAGCAGGGCGCCATCGAGATCGAGCAGTTGACTGGCCGCCAGCGGGAAGTTTTTGCCGATGCGGATGGCGATTCTCTTGCTCAGAACCGGGTTGGCCATGGCGCTGCCGGCCAGAAACACACAATCTATACCAACGCTGAGATCCAGATGCTCGACCCAGTTGGCCAGATAGTCAGCCAGAGAGTCCTGGGCGGCGAAGCAGAGCTTGGCGGCATCTGTGTCACCGGCGAGGCGGAAACTCATGACAGTGCCCAGCGTTTTGCACCAGTTAAGGCCGCGCACCGCTTCGCCCTTGGCCAAGGGGTAATCTATTCGCGGTGCGTTGGCGCCCTTGTAACTCATGGCGGCGGCGATAAAGGCATCTTTAAGCTCAGTGGCCGACTGACCCTGCTGACCCAGCCCACTGATGATGGCGATAACGGCCCATAGCGCATCCAACCCGGGGAAGGCGGATGGCTGCTGACTGCCAAAATCCAGCAGGCGGTTATAACACTCGGGGAATTGGCTTTTGAATTTTTGCACCACAGTGCGCTGCGGGCTTTGCTCCAGTGCGTGTACTATCTCATAGCCGCTGGCGGGCAGTTGAGTCAGCTCAAAGAAGCACTCTTGTTTGCCGTCCTTATCCAGATAGCGTATTTGTGAGGGATTCGAGCCACTGAAATAGAGCAGTGCGGCTTTTTTTATACCTGAGAATTCGGCCAGCAGCGCGTTGAAGGCGCATTCGGCGCCGTGATCGGTGGCCACTTGCCAGATATTCGCGTCATTCTCCGTGGCCGCTCTCAATACAATTTGCGGCTCTTTTGGGATGCCTAGGCTTTGAACGGTCGCCACTGATTTGCCGAACCTTGCCTCATCGTGCAGGGTTTCCGGCAAGGCATGGCCTGAGCTTGCCTTACTCAGCCGCGCCTGGTGAGCATAGAGCGGCAGATAGTGACCGGCTATCCAGCATAGCTCCACACGGGATGGCTGGGATAACTCGACCGCAAACAGATAATCGCAGCCCTTGATACGCAAATACTCGCAGATGATCAGCAGCAGTCTGCTATCGGCAAACGCCACTGAGTACAAGGGTTGTGTGAGCCTGGGGTGCTGCGAGCAGGGTCTTAATTGCAGCGCAGGTTTTTCCATCGAAGAAAGCGCCAGCACTTCGGCATCGGTCAGCAGGAAGTGGGCGTTGAGGCTATTGGGATTGCAGCAGATAAGTGTTTGGCCGCTGGGTATGCCCTGAGGCATATCATCTTGTTTGCGACTCAGTTTTAGGCGCCGATTGCCGCTGTCGGTGAGCGTGAGCGATTTGCCCTCAAGCAGTTGCTCGGCCATGGCGCGGATATCGCTTGGTTGCAGGGCGCAGAGTTCCGGCTCAGCCAATACCGCCTCTTCGCCAAGGCAGTGGGGGCAGGGCAAACGGATATTGGCAAAATCAGGGTGTTGGTTATCGCCCAAACGAGGCTGGCAGTACTGACAAAACGCCAGGTTCGGCCGAGTGGTTGAATTGGGAAGTACGTCGGCTAAAGCCAGTGGCGTGGCGGCGCCGAGTCTTTCCTCTGCCAGTAAAATACGTGAGTCCAGCAAGCTGGTGCTCAAGAGAAAATCACCCGCAATCTCATCGGCGAGCTGCTCAAGCTCACTCTGGCTCCCCTCGGCTTCGAGAATATATCGCCAGAGGATCCTGGGCGCCTGATGATTGTGCTCTAGGGCGGCAGCAGTGCTTTGCTTGGCCGCGGATTTCAACGGCAACAGGGCGACAGTGATATTCAGCTTATCGTAATTAAGATATTGGTTACATAAATGCCCATACCAAGGCTGCTGCGAGGCGCAGTCAAATTCGAATCTAACGAGTTTCATGGGATGTTTCCGGCAGTTTGTCTTCTTCATCGACCTTTGCTGCTACAGATAGCTTTGGGCGATAGGAGTGGGGAATAAGGGCTTCTATGTCAGTGTTACCGGTTTTTTGGCATTGCCAGCCAAGGTGCTGCAGATAGTTGATAAGCGTGGTTTCCATCAAGGGCACGGCGGCGGCAATTTGCGGTGTGAGCCCAAGCGTCATGGGTTCAATCACGGTTGGGGTGATGCCAAGCACCATGGTGTGGGGCCTGTCGCCAAGCATCTCCATCATGATCAGGGTTTGCAGCATTTCCACTTCATGGGCGCTGCCTTGCCAATCGATTTCAGGCGGAGCCTTATCGAAGTCGAAGAAATAGACTTCGCCGGGTTTGGCGCCTGCGGCATTGACTGTATCGACCAAGAGCAAAGCGTCGTACTTGGCAATGATGGGGGTAAGCCCCTGTGCCAAGGTGCCGCCGTCGAGGAGATCGAGCTGGTCGCTTGGGTGAGTAAATTGATAGTTTTCATTGAGGTAATTGACAAAATGTACGCCGATACCTTCATCGGCGTACAGGACATTGCCAATACCCAGCAGCAATATCTTCATCTGACCTCTAGTGCTTGTCCGGGTGATAGTCATAACCTGAGACAATAGAGTCCACTGAGTTATGTTTGAAGCGGATACCTGTCCAGACTGCCATATAAACGTGGATAACCACGAAGATGACAAAGGCCCAGGTCAGATAATGGTGCCAGATCCTGACCATGGCCAGGCCACCCATCTGCGCCGTGATCCAGCCGGAGATATCCCACAGCCAGCCGCCCATACCTTGATGGTAGACGTTGGCATAGAGTACCAGCCCGGTAATACAGATCACCGCAGCCATTACAGACACTGCCAGATACGTCATAAACTGCAGTGGGCCATAGACACCGGCCTTGTTCAGCTTACCCATCCACAGATAGGACTTGAGCTGAACTATCCAACTCTTCAAGCTCATCACATCCCGAAACGAGCGCCGCTCAATATCGCTCTTGCTGAAGAAGAACAGATAAGCTCGGGCCAGAGTAATGGCACAGAGGATAAAGCCGAAGATCAGGTGGGCAAAGCGGATCCAGCCTTGCACCAACACATCACTGGACTCGGGCGCCACCAGAAATGGCCAGGCGATATAAAAGCCTGTCATCACAAGTACCAAAATCGCCAACGCTCTGAGCCAGTGAAATATCCGGATCGCGGCGCTGAATACTATCTCCTGTTTATAGGAAACACTCGATGTAGCCATGACGCTTCCTCCTTAGCGGGCATTGGGATCGATACGGAATTCGCCCAAGGATTGCCCCTTGTAATCCATCACGTGTACGGCGCAGGCCATACAGGGATCGAAAGAGTGAATAATGCGGATCACTTCCAGCGGCTTGGCGGGATCTTCAAGTTTCAAGCCTATCAGTGATGCCTCATAAGGTCCCATCTGTCCCTTGGCATCCACTGGCCCTGCGTTCCAGGTGGTGGGCACCACGGCCTGATAGTTTTCCACCAGTCCCCCCTTGATGCGGATCCAGTGACTCAGCATACCGCGGGGAGCTTCAATCATGGCGTGGCCGACATACTCTTTGTTGCTGTCGAGCTCAGGCTTGATATAAGTGCTGTCGTCACTCTGGATATTGGTCAGCAGGGCGTCGAAGGTGCGCAATCCCTCTTTGGCCACAATCGAGGTTTGCAACATACGCGCCGCGGTGCGGCCAAGGGTGGTGAACAGGGCTTCAATCGGCAAGCCGGTACGTTGCAGCAAACCATTGACGGCATCGACTACCACTTGATTGCCTCTGGCATAGTTCACCAGCAGGCAGGCGAGTGGGCCCACTTCCACAGGTTCACCTTGGTAACGGGGGGATTTCACCCAGCTGTATTTGTTGTCACCATCCAGGGTCGGCAGTTTGCCGTAAACCGTGTCGCGCTCTACAAAGCCGGTGTAATCAGGAATTGTGGTGCCATCGTAAGGGTGTTGCGGCTTGTCGGCCTTGTACCAGGCGTGGGTGACATCTTCGGCGATCAGATCCGGGTTGATATCGCTGACACCGGCCAGGTCGCCCTTGAGGATAACCCCTTGTTCAAACAGATACTCACCATCGGCTGTGACAAAGTCGTTCGTAGCCATAAAGCTCTTGATGTTAACGCCGCCCAGTACCGAGGCTTCGCCGCCGAAGGCTTCGGCCGCCATCACGATATCGGCCTTGTAACCACGCTCGATAAAGTCAGCCACAATGGCATGTTTTTGTTTCCACTCCTGTAATCTTGCCGGGCTTAGCATATCACGCACCGAGGTAACACCGCCGACCACCAGAGACTGAGGGTGAGGCTGCTTGCCGCCGAAAATCGCCATCATCTCTGCCGCAACCCGCTGTACTTCCAGTGCCTTGAGATAGTGCGACAGGGCAATCAGGTTCTGCTCTGGGGTGAATTTATAAGTACCGTTACCCCAATAGGCGTTGGCGAAAGGCCCAAGCTTGCCGGTTTCGACAAAGCCTTTGACTCTCTCCTGAACGGCCCTGAGTTCACCTTCACCGGCGGCAATCGGCTTGTCTGTGTACTTGAGTGCCACCTGAGCCGCCTTGGCGGGATCGGCACTAAGAGCGGAAACCACATCCACCCAGTCCAGACCATGCAGATGATAGAAATGCACTATATGGTCGTGCATAAACAGTGAAGTGTGCATCAAGGAGCGCAGATAGCGGGCGTTGAGCGGAATTTTCATCCCGAGAGCGTTTTCCACCGCTTCGGTGCCGCAGCGATAGTGGGAATAGGTACACACACCGCAGATCCGCTGCACGATAAGGCCCACATCCATAGGCGTACGGCCCTTGAGGATCACCTCAATACCGCGCCACAGGGTGGAGGAAGACCAGGCTTTTTGCACCACATTGTTTTCATCGACTTCCACCTCAACACGCAGGTGGCCTTCGATACGGGTAATGGGATCTATGACTACACGTTGGTTCATTGATTAATCCTCCTTCGAACCGGCAAACAGACTGGCAACCGCATGGGCGCCGATACCCACCACAGTGGCACCGAGAATGACAGCGCCTATGGTATCGGCGGTAGCATCCAGGCCATGCAGCAGTTGTCTGCCAAGAGGTTTTTCAAAGTCAGCCATGTCATCCCAGAAGTTGGGCTCGGAGCAGCCCATGCAGCCATGACCGGCCAGCACAGGCCAACTGGTATGGTGATTGAAGCGCTCGGTCGGGCAGTTGTTGTAGGTGTAAGGGCCCTTACAGCCTACCTTGTAGAGGCAATAGCCCTCTTTGGCACCGGTATCGCCGAATTCCTCGACAAATTCACCGGCGTCGAAACGGCCACGGCGCTCGCAATTGTCGTGCACCCTGGCACCATAGGCCCACTTGGGCCGATTGAACATGTCCAGGGCAGGGAGCTTGCCAAACATGATGAAGTACATCAGGGTGCCGACAATATTCTTTTCACTCGGTGGGCAGCCACCCAGGTTGATGACCGTCTTGTTGACCACTTCATGGACGCCCTTGGCACCGGTTGGGTTGGGCGCTGCCGCCTGAACCCCGCCGAAGGAGGCACAGGTACCCACAGAAATTATCGCGGCAGCACCTTCGGCGGCGTGCTTGATGATTTCAAGCCCGGTGTGGCCCTTACAGCCGACCGTTAAGAAGGCGCCGTTGTTGGCCGTTGGCACAGCCCCTTCAACCGCCAGCAGGTAGTTGCCTTTGTAGGCTTCAAGGGCGTGCTCCAGATTCTCTTCTGCTTGCCAGCCGGCGGCAGCCATCAGGGTCTCGTGGTATTCCAGCGAGATATGATCGAAGATCAACGAATCCAGATTCGGCGTGTCGGCACGCACCAGAGATTCGGAGCAACCTGTGCACTCGGCCAGATGCAACCAAATCAGAGGTACCCGATCGGCCAGTTCGGCAGCTTCGGCCACCAGGTTGGAGAAGGGCAAGGGCAACGCCAGCATGGCGGTAACCGATGCACTCCACTTCATAAAGTCACGGCGGGTCAGGCCGTGATCCAGCATACGTTCCTGTAAAGATTTGTCCTGGCGGGCGGGCAGCTGACGCAATTTCTCCAGCCGTTGCCGTCCTTGCTCGTAAAGGGCTGCATGTGTGTCCATGGTTGAACCTTTTATTTATAAGAATGTAATAGCTTTTAACTCACACAAATCACGCCTATGAGTGTAGGTCGCAACTGACTCATTAAAGTTGATATGCATCAAGATTTCTGTCTGGGTGTGATTTTTGATATGTTTACTTTTTCATTACATGATCGGGATCAAAATGGCTATTGTTAATAGTGGACAAATTGTCCAACTATCTCTTTTTGGGCATTTAAGATTTACTGATTGGCAAACTTAAAATCCTTATCTATCCGTTTTATGGCTGTTTTTTTAAAGTAGCAGCCACAGACTGCAAGTTTACGTCGAGGAACCAACTGATGAAGGCCAAAAAATTGTCGCAACTGTCATTTGTGATACTCATGTTGCTTATTTGTGGTTTGGGACAGGCAGAAACGCTGCAGTCCCCATTGGCGCTGGCGTTAAGCCGTGATGATGGAACTCAAGTCAGCCTCAATGACTACAAGGGTAAGGTGATTTATTTGGACTTCTGGGCCTCGTGGTGTGCGCCATGTCGCAAGTCGTTCCCATGGATGCAGCAGATGCATCACAAATACCGAGATACGGACCTCGCCATAATCGCGGTGAATCTGGACACTGACTCCCAATTAGGTAGAGAGTTTCTCCAGCAACTGGATGCCGACTTTGATGTGCTTTATGACCCTGAAGGGCGACTGGCGCGCAGACTGGATTTACAGGGGATGCCCTCAAGTTTTCTATTTGACCGGGATGGAAAACTGCTCGGTAGCCATGTTGGTTTTTTCACCGAGCGACAAAGCCAGTATGAGGCTGAACTCAAGCGTGCGTTAAAGGAGTAACAGATGCGTAGGATGCGTTTATTGGGCTTATCGCTTATTGCCACTCTTGGGTTGACAGCTTGTGCTCAACTCGGGGTTGAACCTTGGGAGCGGGATCAGTTGGCGAGAGAGGATATGTCGCTGGCACACGAAAGGCTGGACTTGGCGCTGGACGATCATATCTACTTCAGTAAAGAGGGAGCCAGTGGCGGCCGCGCATTCGCCGGAGGAGGCTGCGGATGCAATTGAAGCGGCAAAAGGGTGAAACCAATATTGCCGCAGCGCTGACACTGGCCAGCAGCTCACTGCTAGCCAGTGGTGCGACGTATGCCGCAGGCAATAACCTCAGCTTCCCGGAGAACAGTGCCGACAAGGCTACCGATTGGCAGTTGGAAGCCGCGTTGATGTTTTACGGCGAGCAGGACAGGGTGACGACTCTTGAAGGGGTACTGCTGGCCAAAGGCGAATTTGATGATAGCAGCGGCCTGGATATCAAACTGGTGTTCGACAGCCTGAGCGGCGCATCGGCCACGGGCGCTGTGGTGCAGCAACAGAGCCAAACCCTGACCCGGCCTTCCGGCAACGGCGAATATCAGATAGCCGCCGGTGAGCAGGTGTTGGATGACAGCTTTGATGATAAGCGGCTGCAACTGAGTGCCGCTTGGTACAAGCTCTTGGAAAATAACTGGCAGCTGGCCGGCGGCGTTTATGGCTCACGGGAATATGATTACACTTCGCTCGGCGTCAATGGCGCGCTGGAGCATAGCTTCAACAAGAACAACAGTACCGCATCCCTGGCGTTGGCTTATGGCCTGGATACCATAGATGCGGTCGGCGGCCGACCTTTGCCGCTTGCAACCATGGCAAGAAGAGTGGACTACGACTCGGAAACGGCCTTCAGACAAGCCTTTGAGGCCAGTAGAGAAGGCGGCTCGGATCATAAGCAAACCCTGGATCTGCTGCTGGGTTTTACCCAGGTGCTCAACCGTCGCTGGCTACTGCAGGGCAACTATGGTTTTTCCCTGGTTAAGGGGTACCAGACTGACCCCTACAAGGTGCTGAGCCTGGTGGACAATCTGGGTGTCACCCAGAGTTACCTTTATGAATCCAGGCCGGACTCACGGCAAAAGCAGAGCCTGTTTTTGCTGCTCAAGGGAGCGCTCAATAGGGGCGTGCTGGACCTTTCCTGGCGCTACACTTTTGATGATTGGCAGCTGGATTCCCATACGCTGGAGAGTCACTTCAGGCACTATTTCTCTGATGGCTTCTATGGCCAATTGCATCTGCGCTATTACCGCCAGAGTGCGGCATCCTTTTATCGGCCCTTGTTGCTCCAGAATGAGGGCTCAATCTCCGGCTATTCAGCTGAATTCGCCAGCGCAGACCACCGCCTTGGTGAGCTGCAAGCCTATACGGTCGGAGTTAAGCTCGGACATAAGCTCGGCGAGGGTCGCGAGCTCAGCTACCGCCTGGAATATTATCAGCAGCAGAGTGAAAACAACGGCACCTTATTGCCCGGTGAGCTTGGCAATATGCAGCTGTTTCCAAGGCTCAGGGCGGTGATTGCCCAGCTCAGCTACCGCTTTTAATCAACAGAAAGTAGAGGGAAGCAGCCTTTGACCAAGAGTCACTCCTCAGCGCCAGAGATGAGCCTTAGCCGTACCGACTTTGGTTTCCGTGGCCGTTTTCGCGCCATGGCCAGCCCCTGCGAGCTGCTTATTGCAAGCGGTGACGAGCGTTTGGCGCTCAGCCTCACTCAAGCCGCTATCAAGGAATGCCAAAGGCTTGAGCAGAAGTACAGCCGTTTTTTAGCGGGCAACTGGCTATGGCGGCTCAATCATTCAGCCGGAGCGCCTTTTATGCTGGACCGCGAGGCGGCGGCGTTGCTGCAGTTTGCCAAACGCTGCTGGCAACTGAGTGAGGGCTTATTTGATATCACCGCCGGCCCCCTGCTCGCGCTCTGGTGTTTTGAAAAGGGAAATAGGTCAGAAACTTTGTTGCCGAGCTCGACTGATATCAAAAATGCCTTGTCCCGGGTGGGCTTTCAACACCTCAAGTTCAGTCCCCATTTTGATGACAAGGTCGAAGACAAAAGCGTCCAAGAAATAACAGAGCCGCCCTGGGTTATGCTGCCAGAGGCAATGGCGTTGGACTTCGGCGGCCTGGTAAAAGAATATGCCGCCGATAGGGTTGCCGGGCTGTGTATGACCAGGGCCGCAACCACCGAGGTGCTGGTCAATCTCGGTGGCGATATCGCCGTCAGTGGTAACAGATGTTGGCAGGTGGGGATTGAAGACCCTGCCAATCTTGACCGGGCAGCGGAGCTGATATCGCTCAACATGGGCGCATTGGCCACCAGTGGTGACAGTCGCCGCTTTATTGAACATCAGGGGCGCCGCTATGGTCATATTCTGGATCCCCGCAGCGGTTACCCTGTGCAGGGCGCGCCCCGTAGTGTGACGGTTCAGGCCGCGAGCTGCATCACGGCAGGCATGTTGGCGACCCTTGCCATGTTAAAGGGCGCGGCGGCAGAAGATTTTCTCAAGGCGCAGCAACTGGAGTACAGCGTCATCAGATAACCGCTTCAATGAGGCGCGATTGCCGAAATCAGCAGCCTCCTCTTTGACTATTTGTAACTATGCTGCCATTTGGGCTTTTTCGGGCCGCTTGATTCTTGCCTTCAGCTTGACAGAGGCGCGCCGCTGCTGCGAAATAGGGGCAACCTAAACCGGATGTTATACCCATGAGAATATTGCTGATAGAAGACAATGAGTTGTTGGCTCAGGGGATATTGCTTAGCCTTGCCAAGTTGGATATGCAGGTGGATCACGTCACCAGTATCAAACAAGCCGAGGCGGCTGTGATTAATGAAACCTTCAGTGCCATAGTACTGGATTTGGGCTTGCCTGATGGCAATGGCCGCCAACTACTGACCCAATGGCGCCGCCGTGGCATAGATACCCCGACCATAGTGTTGACCGCCAACACCGACTTTGATACCAAGCTTGCCTGCTTGGATCTCGGCGCCGATGACTATCTGGCCAAACCCTTCGATGTGCGGGAACTGGTGGCCAGAATCAAGGCGATTGTCAGGCGGCAACATGGTCTGAATCAAAACCGTTTGGAAGTGGGGGCACTGGTTATCGATATGGATGCTCATCAGGTGCTGTTTCGCGGCCATCATATTCAGGTGTCGCGGCGCGAATATCAATTACTGCTTGAACTGGCCCAGTCCAGTGGCAGGGTGCTCAGCCGTAATCAGCTTGAGCAGCTGACTTATGGTTGGGACGAGGTTGGCAGTAATTCCATCGAGGTGCATATTCATCACCTGCGTAAAAAAACCGCCAATGAGCTTATCAAGACAGTGCGCGGCATAGGTTATACCTTGGTGGCAGTAGAATGAGCCGGGTATCCCTGCGTCTGGTGATGATGGCATTGATGCTGCTTGGCATCTGTCTCTCGGTAGGCATCAGCAGTTACCTCAACACCCAGGACTCTCGCCGTCAGATAGAAGAGCTGTTCGATGCCCAGATGCTGCAAAGTGCCAAGATGCTGGAGATGTTCTATGGTGCCCAGGGGCGGGATCATCGCCTGGACATGTTGGAAAACCCACTGATCCTGAGTGTAAACCCGGGCAAGGTTAATACCTTTACTGAGCAGGCCGATGCCACTGAGCTGAGTTATGAGCTGAAACTCGCCTATCAGATGTGGACCCCGGCCAAACAACTGATGGCAAGGTCGGATAACAGCGACATTGAGCCCATGGCGCCATTTGAGCGTGGTTACCACAAGCGTTATTACCAGGGTGAGCTTTGGCATCTGCTCAGCTATTTCTCCGATGATCTTGGCGTATGGATCATTACCGGCCAAAGAGACGATGTGCGCGGTGAGCTGGTGGAGCAGATCATGGGCAACAGCTTTATCGGCCCGGCGTTGGTGGTACCTGCAGTGGCGTTGCTGATGGTGTTTCTCTCCTATTGGTTGCTGCAACCGCTTGAGAGCCTGGCGGCCCGGCTCAAACTCCGCAGCCCTGCGGATATGCGGCCGCTGGCGTTGCAACTGCCCAAAGAGTTGGTACCTGTGCAGGACGCGCTCAATACCTATATCACCCGCATCAGCGATAATCTGGCGCGGGAGCGGCGTTTCAGCGCTGATGCGGCGCATGAACTCAAAACCCCGCTGGCGGTCATTAAACTGCACCGTCAGGGCTGGCAACAGGCCAAGACTGAGGCCGAGCAGCAGCTGCACCTCAATGCCATAGACACAGGCATTGGCCAGATGACCCATATGGTAGAGCAGTTGCTGTTGCTGTCTCGGGTGGAATCCCTGTCCGAGCTGGAAGTGGCGCAAACGCCGGTGGCGGTAATGGTGCAGGAAGTGCTGGATCAACTGCTGCCGCTGATTGCCGATTACAGTTGGCAGCTGGAATTGCCGGAAGAGGTGAGTGTCAGTGTCGACCCCTTCTATATGAAACTGGTGCTGAAAAACCTGCTGGAAAATGCCTGTAAGTATTCGGGCAAAGATCAGCCAATCAAAGTCAGTTGCTGGCAAGAGGGGCGCCAAGAGAGCAAACAAGTGGTTATCCAGGTGCTGGACTCAGGACCAGGCCTACCATTGGAGCAGTGTCGGCAGTTGACTGAGCGCTTTTTCCGGATTGCCGATGAGTCAGTTCCTGGCGCGGGTCTTGGCCTGTCTATCAGTGCTCAAATTGTCGAGTTGCATAAGGGTAAGTTGAGTATTCAACCGGGCACTGAACGTGGCTTGGATGTGCGGATCATTTTGCCTGGCTAAGAGTTAGTCGAGCAAAAACAAGTAATAAGCCGAGCAGAAAGAAAAAGCCGCAGCCTCCAACGGGGCTGCGGCTCGCTTTTAAAGAAGGCAACACATCAGAACAGATAACGGTAGATTAGCTGCGCCGTACGCGGTGCGCCCAGAGTGGGGATAGGGTACTCGGCCTTGTGCCCATGTTTGAAAATAGCGCTGGTGTTGTCCTCATCAAACAGGTTATCTATCCGCAGTGTTAACTGCTGGTTTTGGCTGGCGGTCAACCACCAGTCGGCGCCTATGCCTGTCAGCAGATAGTCGCCGGCCTTGAGGCCATAATCGGTAAACTCGCCGACATAACGTCCCTGCAGATAAAGATTCAGTGAATCAGTGGCATCCCAACTGAGGCGGGCAAAGCCCATGTATTGCGGGATCCGCTCTATCTGCTGATCCTTGCCGCGCTCGCGGGCACGGTTATAACTGCCGGATAGCTCAAGTTGCCAGCCCTGTGCCGGGTTCATGATGTATTGAATATCCACCCCCTGACCCCGAACCTTGCCATCCAGGTTGGCGTACTGCCAGACATTGGTGGCGATTTCCCGTTTATCCACCAGGTTGTCGGTTTCGCGCCAGTAAGCCTCGACACTGAAAGTAAAGTTGCCTTGATAGACCAAGGTCAGATTGGTGTTGATACTCTCTTCACTCTCAAGTTCAGGGTTGCCCAGGGTACCGACCTTGGCCCAGAGCTCAGATGAAGTGGGTTGCCGAAAACCATTGCCCACGGCGGCTTTCAGTTGCCAATTTTGTCCAAGCTCCTGTTCAAGTCCCAGTGAAGCCACCCATTTATCTTCATTGTTGGCCAGGCGGTTATACCTGAGCCCCAACGCCAGCACTGTGCCGGGCAGGGCGGAAAAATGCGGCTTGTATTGCAAAAAGGCGGCCTTGGTATCGTCGGTGGGCGCTTGCAGCTCCATCACTTCATCGGCGCCATAATAGCTTTGCCACTCGATGCCGCCGAGCCAGCTGTCCCCCGAATCTGCCTGATAACGACCGCTGACCTTGGCGCCCTTGTCGGTAAAGCCCCAGTAGGCATCCCGGTAAGGGATAGTCATGCTGCCATCCGGCTCCAGGGTGATTTCAGAGTAATAGGAGTCCCAGTTTTGATAGTGAAGCCGGGTCTCCAGGCTCAGCTTATCAGTTGCCTGATATTGCCAACCGAGCCAGGCCAGTGTCTGTTTGCGCTCGTTCTCCGAGACGATGGCACTGTAGGCCAAAGGCCGCTCCAGCACGCCATTATTGTATTGGCCGAACAGGGTGATTTTGTGCTGGGCAGAAGGTTGCCAATTGAGCTTGCCGCCTATATTCATCATGCGATAACCCCGGTCTTTATCCTCTGCGGCTACCGGCGAGTACTCGTCATCTTCCCAGAATGCGTAACCGTCCGATTGACTGGAGCTGCCGCTGAGGCTGTAGCTTAGAGTATCGCTGCCGCCACTGACATAAGCGCCGAGATCATAGCTGGTGAGGGTATCGGCGCTCAAGTTGACTTCGCCACCTTGCTCGCCATGACTGTCGCGGGTGATGATGTTGACCACTCCGGCGATGGCATCCGAGCCGTAGATCAAACCCTGAGCGCCTTTGATCACCTCAATACGTTCTATCATCATGGGGTTAATGCTGTCGGTATAGGTGGAGCCATAGAGGCGGTTATTGAGGCGGTTGCCGTCCAATAGCCAGAGTATATCCACAGGGCGACTGCCCTGAAGCGAGTAGTCGGTATCCGTATGGCGGCCATTACGGCCATTGGCAAAGAGCCCTGGCACAAACTGGTTGAGGATTTCGTTGATGTCCACCGCACCGGCCGACACTATCATGTCGCGGCTGATAACCGTCAGACTCTGGCCTGTATGGCTTAGAGCCAACACAGAATCATCCTGATAGCGGGTGCCGTTGACGGCGATGATCTCCATGGCTTCATCGGCCTGGCCAACCGGCACCAGCAGTGTATTGGCGGCAATAATACCAAAGGGCAACCAAGGCAGTGCCCGCTTAAAAGAGTAACTTATAAACATCTCAATAGTCCTTAAAAAGACTGAGTGAAGATTTGGCAACAGTTAACAGGGTTAACTTTCCATTGCCGCGCATTCAAAAAGGTGTGATTTGTATGAGTGCGCTAAGTTACATCACTTATTAATACGGCGATGATTATAGAAACTCAGCCAAGGGATTTGTTGAGGCAGATCAAATTCTCAACAATGAGTATGAAAAATTTTATATTCGTAATACTCAGACCTTGCCGTCAGCGTTGCAAGATTCGGTTGCAAGTTGCTGCCATGTCAGACTTATGGTTTAACGGCTGGAAAGGACTGTGTTTTCAGTGTCGCTGACGTTTCTGCCGGGCAAGAAGGTTTGCCCGGCGTTAGGGAAAAGTGTCTGGAGAAGGTCCAAGAGCTGAAACTAGATGATACCCGCGCGGCTCAAACGGGCAAGGTTAACGCCTTTCAGGGCGGCGATTTGATTGACCAGTTTATTCACCTCAGAGGCTTGCCCTTTGAGGATAATGGTTTCCAAACATCTGTGGTGATCTATATGGACATGGGTGCTGCAGAGCACATGCACCAGATGGTGGTGTTGGATCTCAATCAGTTTTTCAGTCAGGCCTCTTTGGTGATGGTCAAACACCAGAGTCAGTACGCCGACAACGTCTTCCACGCTGTTGTTCCACTGCTTATCGACTATCCTGTCGCGAAACAGATCGCGGATATACTCGGAGCGGGATTGATAGCCACGCTCGCGGCTGTCAGTTTCTATCTCTTCAAATAACGACTGGGGGAGGGAAACGGTAAAGCGTTGGGTTTCATCTGTCATGGCTGTCTCTTTGAAAAACACCTTTAATCAATAGAGCTTACACAAGCTTTGCCACAAAATGTCTTTTTCCTTCTCGGCGGGTGTGATCTGAAGCAAACTTTTTGCTTTTGGCGTTTTTTTATGCTGTTGCACCGGGGGGAATGGGAGTAGTGTTACGAAAAAATTATTCGTAATATTTGGCCGGATCCAGACCGTAATCTCCAGATCCTGATAGCCAAAAGCCCATGGTACCCGGAGTTGAAGTTGCACATAACCCGCACAGTCACCGGCTGTCTTGTATGTGAGCAAACCTTCTTGATAAAGAGACTCTAATAAAAAGGTACTTTTGAGCAAGGTCATCGCAGCTTATCCAACTTACGGTCGTGCAAATTCGGCTTGGGCCGTGTCCAGGCTGCCAGCCTTAACCTTTGTTACACCTATATGATTGAGTAACAACAAGCCGGTTTTACCGGTTTGGGTGATAACAACAAACCAAGGCTCCAGCCAATCAACAAGCGTCACTGGCAGGGTTTCACCATTTTCGGGGAGTCTCAGGTGTTGTTTTCATCTCTTTCAAGCAATTCCCAACGCAATCAAGGCAAGCCTCCTCTATGGCACGGGCAGCCATTGTCAAAGCCTGGTCGTTTACTTGGTTTGGGCGCTTTATTGTGCACTTCGCTGCTTGCTGTATTGCCTTCCTCTGTAGATGCTTCCAATAGCCCAAAGCCTTTGGTTATGGTGCTGGGCGCCGAGCCCGATGGTGGCTTTGACCCCATCCTTGGCTGGGGGCGTTACAATAATCCGCTTATTCAATCTGCCTTGCTGCGCCGCGCCGGCGGTGGTGAGTTTATCGGCGATCTCGCCAGTGATTGGACCCTGAGCCCGGACAGGCTCAAATGGACAGTGACGCTGAGGCCCAATCTGGTGTTCAGTGACGGCAGTCCGCTTAATGCAGAGGATGTCGCCTTTACCTTTGAGCTCGCCAGAAAAGGGGCCGGCATGCAGGACTTGTCCAATCTTGCCTGGGTGGAGCAAAAGTCTGAACTGCAAGTCGAATTCACCCTCAAGCAGGCAGATATTGGCTTTATCGATACCTTGGCAGAGTTGGCGATAGTGCCAAGCGACAGTTACGGCCCGGATTATGGTCAGCATCCCATAGGCTCGGGGCCCTATAAAATGCGCCGCTGGGATAAGGGGCAGCAGTTGATCCTGGAAGCCAACCCCAAATATCAGAGTGCCGATCCCGACAACCCGTTGCTGAAAAAGCCCTTTTTCGACAAATTGGTCATCGTCTTTGCCGACGAAGACAGCCGCTTTGCTATGCTCAGAACCGGACAGTTGCAACTCTCGGCACTGGCACCCAGATATGCCGATGCCCTGATGGAGCAGGGCAATTATCGCCTGTGGTCACAAACCAGCGTCGATAACCGCGGCATTGCCTGGCCGATGCGAGCAGAAGATAACCCTGTCACCAGTGAATTGGCGGTGCGCCAAGCCTTCGATATGGTGATCGACCGCCAGCAACTTGTCGATGGCTTGCTGGGAGGGTATGCAAGACCTGCCTGGTCAATTGCCGATGACTTGCCATGGGGCGGCGCGGTTCCAGGTTGGGCCGACTGGGACTTGAAACAGCGTTTACTCAAAGCGTCTGAACTCTTGGCCAATGCCGGTTGGTTACCGGGAGCAGACGGCATTCGCGAAAAGAATGGGCGACGGCTGACATTCCCGCTCTACTATCTGGCCGGTGACAGCATACGTGAGCAGTTGGCGCTGACCAGTGCCCAGATGGCCAGAATGGCCGGGTTCGAGGTGGAGCCCAAGGCGGACAGCTGGGAAAACATCTATCGAGTGATGCATCAGGCGCCGGTACTCTTTGGCTTTGGTAGCCTTTCTGCCAATGAGATGGCGCTTATCTACGACAGTCGCAATGCCGGCAAAGGCTATTTCAATTCAGGCTACTATCAAAACCCGCTGGTCGATAAGGCGCTGGAAAAGGCTCGCGAGGCAGATTCTGTTGATAGCGCAATTGCATTCTGGCAGCAGGCGCAGCAGCAGATAAGCCAGGATGTGCCCTGGAGCTGGTTGGTGAATCTGCAGCATCTGTATGCCGCCAATCCGTGTTTGTACCTTGGGCAGCCCTTGGTTGAGCCCCATGGCCATGGCTGGCCGATCACCAATAATATCAACCAGTGGCGCTGGCAATGTCCGTGAAATCACCAGCGTCAGCCTGCAAGCCGATAGCGCCTCAAAAGTGGTCGTCAGTCTGCTGTTGTGGCGCCTTACTGCGTTCAATACGGCTTGCGCTGCTGTTACTGTTTGCTTGTTTGTTGGCGTTTGTGCTCTTGTCATTATCGCCGCTCGATCCCTTAATCCACTACCTTGGCGGTAACCTGCTGGCGGTATCCGATGCCCAGCGCACCCAGATGATCCGCGAGCTGGGGTTGGACACCGGACTCTGGCAGCAGATCACCAGCTACTTTTCCGCGCTGCTGAGTGGCGATATGGGCCAGAGCCTGGTGTTTCGCCAGAGCGTTTCCGAGGTGATTGCCGAGCGCTTGCCGCTGTCCCTGCTGTTGATGGCGCTTTCCTGGGGATTGGCTCTGCTGCTCGGTTATGGCTTGGGGCTGCTGTGTGCAATCACCGAAGGGAGTCTCTGCGATCGCTGGCTGAGACGCTTTGCCTGGCTGCTTTCGAGCATTCCGTCATTTTGGTTGGCGATGATCATGATAAGCCTGTTCTCTGTCACTCTGGCCTGGACGCCAGTGTGCTGCGCTGCGCCGCTTGGGCTGAGTTTTACCGAGCAGAGCCTTGGCAGCATGTTGTTGCATCTTGCTTTGCCGTTGACTGTCCTGACGCTGAGCCAGCTATCGCCCTTGGTGCTGCACACCCGGGAAAAGGTACTGGATCTCTACCACAGCGAATATGTGGGATATGCCCAAAGTCACGGCAAAGGTCGTCTTGCGATATTCAAGAAGCATATCTTTGCCAATAGTTTGAAACCTGCGATTGTGCTGCACTTTGCTTCTTTTGCCGAGCTTTTCGGCGGATCTATTCTCGCCGAAACCGTGTTCAACTTCCCCGGACTCGGTAGTGCTTTGGTCAAGGCCGGACTCGGCAACGATGCGCCCTTGCTGATGGGGATCACCCTGTTTTCGGCGCTGTTTGTGTTTTGCGGTAACCTGGCCGCCGAGCTTATCAGCGCCAGATTGCAGCGCGGCAGGCTCAGTGGGGGTTCGACTCATGCCGCTGGGGTGCAGGCATGATGGGCGGTTTAACGCTCTATTTGAAAACCCTTCAGGTAAAGGATGGCCGCCGCGTCGCCATCTGGATTTGGCCGGTTTGCGGACTTCTGTTGCTGACGGCACTCTGCGTGCTATTTGGCAACCATGCCAGTGAGCTTAACCTGCTGGCCAAGAGTCAGGGGCCATCCTGGGCTCATCCCATGGGAACGGATTGGCTTGGGCGTGATATGGCCGAACGCAGCGGCGCGGCCATGCTCAAAAGTCTGTGGATAGGCGCGCTGGCGGTATTGCTCAGTAGCTCGCTGGCACTGCTGCTGGCCTTGCTGGCGCAAACCGGATCCAGATGGCGCCAGGCTGTATTGCTCGGTTGCGATCTCTGTATGTCGCTGCCACATCTGTTGCTGCTTATCTTACTGGCGTTGGCCTTTGGCGGCCAGGAATATGGGGTGATAGCGGCCCTGGCTTTGAGCCACTGGCCGAGACTGACCCGTTTACTCTTGTTGGAAATGGATGAAATCCTGGCTCAGCCCTATGTCAGTTTGGCTCTGGGTTTCGGCGGCTCCAGGTTCAGCACCCGCATGCGCCACTTATGGCCTCACATTATGCCACAGTGGCTGATTGGCGGGCTCAACTTGTTTCCGCATGCCTTGCTCCATGTCGCGGCGCTGAGCTTTCTTGGCTTTGGCCTCGACAGCAACGCGCCCTCCATGGGCGAACTGCTGGCTGAGGCCAATCGCTATCTGTTGCTTGGCCAATGGTGGCTGGCGCTGTTCCCCGGGCTCTTGTTGCTGAGCTTTATTCTGCTGCTGTCTAAGCTTGCCGAAAATCTGATCCAGTTTGCCAGAAACGGTGTGGCTGCGCCTAAGTTACCGGGCACCAATGCCATGGAGTCCAAAAGTGATTTATTTTCCTCAAACCATATTAACCCCGCCGCCGCTATTCATACCCAAGTGACAGATTTAACCCTGAAGGATAGCAATGGCAGAACCTTGCTGGATGGGCTCAATATTGAGGTGGTTCCAGGACAGGTTACCGCAGTGCTGGGGGAGAGCGGTGCCGGTAAGAGCTTGCTGGCGCTGGCTATCATGGGCAGTTTGCCAAAGGGGATAGTCATGCAATGCTCTGGCTTGATGCGGCCACAGAAGACGGCGCTTTGCGCTCAAAGCACCCAGGTACTGGACGCCAACATTAAGATAAGCGAATTGCTCGACTGGTACTGTGATGATGCCATGCGTCCTTATCGACAGGCTCTGTACGGTGAGCTGGGTATCACAGCTGAGATCCTGGCGGCTTATCCTCCCATGCTCTCCGGCGGTATGGCCCGGCGGGTGTTGCTGGCGCAGGCCCTGCTGCAGGCGCCGGATCTACTGCTGGCCGATGAGCCTTGTTGCGGCCTGGATGAGCTTGCTGCCACCGAGCTTTACGCCTTGCTCAATGACGTTGCCAGTGGCGCCTTGCAGCTACGACTGGGTTTAGACGCCGGCCCCAAGGCGGTGCTGGTTATCAGTCATAACCTCAGGGCCGTGCTGGCCTTGGATGCCGGGCTGTATCTGCTGCGCCGCGGCCGGCTCGCCGAGGTGACGGATAGTGCCAGTCTGCGGGTGAGTCTTGCCGGGCATAAGTTGGGAGATAAGTGTGAGCGCGAAGGCTGCTACAGCCAAACCTTGCTGGCGGCATTGCCGGAAAACTGGCCTGCCGGCAGCTGTCGCTTGGCTGATGCTGAATCTACTGGCGAGCCCAAGAGTCAACTCAATAGCCAACTCTATAACCAAGCTGCTAGTCAAGCCGCTAGTCAACAAAAGTCTCATGGTGACAGCCTGGAGAGTTTCAGCAACTCGCCTTGTCGGAGGCGCGCATGAGTCTAAATTCTTTGCAAACAAAACCGGCTCAATCCGGCTCTGCTTTGGAGCTTGAAAGCGCACCTTTGCTTTCTGCATCCTTATCGCCGCTGCTTTCACTCAGTGATGGCTTGGCTTACCGGGGCAGTAAGGTGATTGAGCTGCCTGAGATAGCCATTAATCGCGCCGAAATTCTCGGGATCTGGGGTGACAGTGGCTGCGGCAAGTCTACCATGGCGGCGATACTCACAGGCTTGATGCCGCTTGCGGCGGGAAAGCTTGAATGCTGTCGGCAGCTCAGGCAGGTTCGCGGTCGCCCTTCACCCATTCAGTGGGTTATCCAGCAGCCGGAGCAGGCGTTCAACCCCAGATTGACCCTGGCGCAATCCTTGAATGAGAGTTGGCAGGGGCGTGATTATGCTCATCTCTTGCCCATGCTCGGCGTGGCCGAGTCTGAACTCAGACGCTGGTTGGCATCTCGCCCCGGCGGCCTTTCCGGCGGTGAGCTGCAAAGGCTCAATATTTTAAGGGCACTGGTGCCGGAAACCAGGCTGCTTATCTGTGATGAAATCACGGCCCAGCTCGATATGGTGAGTCAGCAAAGGCTTTGGCAGCAACTATTGCAGATAGCCCATGATAGGCAATTGACCTTGCTGGTGATCTCTCACGACAAACCTTTGCTCGGCGCGGTTTGTGACAGAGTGCAGCCCTTTAAGCCGGCGTAAAAATCTGCAGCCGAACTGATATTCAGCCAATAAAAAACGCGCCCTGAAGCGCGTTTTTTGGATAAGAGTTCGTTAGAAGTTGGCGCTTCTTGGGGCGCGAGGGAAGGGGATCACATCGCGGATGTTGGAAACACCGGTAACGTAAGACACCAGACGCTCGAAGCCCAGACCGAAACCTGAGTGAGGCACAGTGCCATAACGGCGCAGATCTCTATACCACCAGTAATCTTCCTTGTTGAGGTTCATCTCGGCCAGGCGCATATCCAGCACATCCAGGCGCTCTTCACGCTGTGAACCACCGATAATTTCACCTATACCGGGGGCCAATACGTCCATCGCCGCCACTGTCTTGCCATCTTCGTTGAGACGCATGTAGAAGGCCTTGATATCTTTAGGATAGTTTTTCACTACCACAGGAGCCTTGAAGTGCTCTTCGGCCAGATAACGCTCATGCTCGGATTGCAGATCTATGCCCCACTCGACATCGTACTCAAACTGCTTACCGCAGTTTTTGAGGATCTCAACGGCATCTGTGTAATCCACCTGGGCAAAGTCACTGCTGACAAAGTTCTCCAGACGCTCAATCACGCCTTTATCGACGCGCTGGGCAAAGAACTGCAGGTCGTCCATCCGCTCTTCCAGCACCGCCTTGAAGGCGTACTTGAGCATGGCTTCGGCCAGACCGGCAATGTCGTTCAGATCGGCAAAGGCCACTTCCGGCTCAACCATCCAGAACTCAGCCAGATGACGGCTGGTGTTGGAGTTTTCGGCGCGGAAAGTAGGGCCAAAGGTGTAAATCTTCGATAGGGCACAGGCGTAGGTTTCGCCGTTGAGCTGGCCGGATACGGTCAGAAACGCCTCTTTGCCGAAGAAGTCTTCGTCATAGTTCACCTTGCCATCGGCAGTGCGTGGCAGGTTTTCCATGTCCAGCGTCGATACCCGGAACATTTCACCGGCGCCTTCACAGTCTGAGGCGGTGATCAGTGGGGTAGAGACCCAGATAAAGCCGTTTTCGTGATAGAAACGGTGAATCGCCTGTGACAGGCAGTTACGTACCCGGGCAACTGCGCCAATGATGTTGGTACGTGGACGCAGATGCGCCAGTTCCCTCAGGTGTTCAACCGAGTGACGCTTGGCGGCCATAGGGTAGGTATCAGGATCTTCCACCCAACCTGTGACTTCCACTTGGGTCACTTGCAGTTCAAAGTCCTGGCCTGAGCCTGGGCTTTCAACCACTTCACCTGTGACAATCACGGAGCAGCCGGCAGTGAGCTTCAGCACTTCGTCATTGTAATTGGGTAAGCTATTTGGCACCACGCCCTGGATAGGATCGAAACAGGAACCATCATAGACGGCAAGAAACGAGATGCCGGCCTTGGAATCACGACGGGTTCTAACCCAGCCACGTACAGTGACCTGTGAACCGACCGCATGCTCACCTTTAAATACAGATGCGACAGATGCAATGCTCATTATTGCTTAGTTCTCCAATGAAACGTTTTATGCTTCAACTCGGCCCCGAAAATAGTTCGAGAGCAGAAATCAGGCAAATCCCTGACTATATTGATGACACAGGAAAAAATTTGGAGGTTTATATTACCTTGCTGGTGGCTTTTCTCAAGCTGAAAAAGGTATTCTGGGGGTAATATCCCCCTTCAGACGGAAGGAGTTCGGATGAAGAAGGTGAAAATCTTTCAATATCTGTTGGCAAGCCTATCGATTATAGGCTGGTCACTGGCAATTTATGCCCTGCTGGTATTCGATAAGGCGAGGCCGGACAGGGCCGTAGGCTACTTCTTCAGCAAAGGGGCGCCGGTGCGTTTGTACTGGGACCCTCAGCAAACCATGCTCTTGGAATACATCATCTGGGCTTGCGCCGCCATCAGTTTCCTCAGTCTGGCTTTTAACTGGTATGTGGCCCATCACAGCCGTTTGGGTTACTGGTTCAATATTCCACTGTTGCTGCTCTCATCCACCGCCGCCGGCTTGTATCTGCGTTTCTTTATCTAAGCCTTCATGTTGTGTTGTCAGCGCAGTTGTCGACAGAGCATATCGATAATCGCCGCGGTGGCGCCCCAAATAAAGTGCCTGCGATAGGGAATAAAGGTGACTGGGTAGAAATGGCCGCGGCGCTCGAACATTGCCGTGTGACGATTTTCCTCTTCGAGTAAAAAAGCCAGCGGCACCCGAAACAGCTCCTGCACTTCGGCCGGGTCAATTTTGGCCTCAAAGGGTGACTTTACCCAGCCAAGTACAGGGGTGATCTCAAAGCCGGTAAAGGTGGGGTGATTGGGAAGTTGACCTATGATTTCGACATTGTCCGGTGCCAAACCTATCTCTTCTTCGGCCTCCCTGAGGGCTGTCATGATAAGGTTCTGATCTTCGGCTTCCGGTTTGCCGCCTGGAAAGCTCACCTGACCGGGATGAGCCTTAAGATGCTTCGGCCTCTGGGTCAGGATAAGCTCCGGTCCCTGCAAACCCGGCTCCAAAGCGATAAGTACCGCCGCGGCTCTGAGTTTGGCCGGGGTCAAAGGGCTAGAATGGTATCGACTCAGGGCTCTGAGTTGAAAACGGGTTAACAGCTCGTCTTTATCCATAGCGTCCTTGAAGTCGATTGAAGTAATCAATAACCAAAGCCATTATTGTCCTGTCTTCGCAAAGAACTCTCAACCAGCTTGAATGCAGGTATCAGGCTAAGGTGAGTCGGGCTCCGGGGCTAATAGCGGCAGTATTCGACTCACTTTATCATAGGTTTCCTGGTATTCGGCATCCACATCTGAGTCGGCTACTATGCCGCCGCCGGCCCAGCAATAGAGCTGCCCGGAATCGGCAACCAGGGTTCGAATGGTGATGCTGCTGTCCATTTTACCATCCTGGCTCAGATACCCGATGGCGCCGCAGTAGAGTGAGCGGCGACTGGGTTCCAGCTCTTCGATAATTTCCATGGCGCGGATCTTGGGCGCGCCTGTGATAGAGCCGCCGGGGAAGGCGGCCCTCAGCAAGTCTGTGGCCTGATAACCCGCTGCCAGTTCGGCGGTTACCGTGCTGACCAGATGGTGCACCGCCGGAAAGCTTTCTATGGCAAATAGATGCGGTACGGCCACACTACCTGGGCTGGCGACCTTGCCAATATCGTTGCGCAGCAGATCCACTATCATCAGGTTTTCGGCTCTGTCTTTTTCCGACCCCGCCAGCTGTTTGGCAAGTTCCCTGTCTTGCTGTTCATCGGCACTTCGGGGCAGGGTACCCTTGATGGGCTTGGTTTCAATATGGCGATTGGAATCCAGGGCAATAAAACGCTCGGGTGAGATGGACAGGATACAGTTATGCTCCAGGCGAATAAAGGCAGAAAAGGGCGCGCCATTGGCTTGTCTGAGCTTACGATAGGCTTGCCACTCATCACCTTGATAGTCGGCCTGGAATCTTTGGGTCAGATTGATCTGATAACAATCGCCGCTGTGAAGATATTGCTGCACTTTGGCAAACTTGTCGCCATATTGCTCGCGGCTGAGCTGCGAGCGCCACTCACCGCTGAGTCGGAACGCTTTCTGGTCAAGGTGCTTATTGGGGCTGTTTGTGACTTTGGACGTTAGCCACGACAGTGTTGCTGTCAGCGCCTTTTCGCCGCGGTAATGCACCAATTGCCAGCACTCTAATTGCTTATCGCGAATAAGAGCCCAGTCATAAAGACCGACATTCATCTCCGGCAGAGCGATATCGGCTGCGGCCAGTTTTGGCAGTTTTTCCAGTCTGCGGCCAAGATCGTAACTGAAGGCGCCCACCGCGCCGCCGCTGAAAGGCAGATTGACCTGCATGGCATTGGGAAAATACTGTTGCAGCAGTTGTTGCAGCAAGGCAAAAGGATCGTCACTTGAGCGTCGTACGCCGCTCGCCTCAGAGATTTGGGTGGTTTCAGCCATGGTCACCAGTCTGGCTATTGGCTCGGCAACTATGATGTCGTATCTGGCGTCATTGTGCTGGGCATCGGCCGAATCCAGCAGCATGGCCCAAGGCTCACTGCTGAAGTGGGAAAACAGCTCTAAGGTTGAGAGTTGCCAGTCAAGAACGCGAATGGCGGGAGGGCAAATAGCCTGCTGGTACATCGAACGACCCTATCTGAAAATGTGATGTAGCCCAAAAAGGAACGAAAGAGTATCATAACGGCCACAAAAAACTAATAAAACCACCCCTGGCCCTTGGTGAAAACGCGTTGTATCACGGCTTTGCTGTCGTTTTGAGCATTTTTGTGTCGCAAAACCGACAAGCGGAGCCTGAAATTCAAGGCTTTGGCTTGAATCTCTGTTGAGCGTTGATCCTGAGCTGAAGGGGCGGATCCTTAGGCTAATGGAGCGCCAAACATGTCTGTAATCAAGCAAGCTGACTTTATCGACAGCATCAGTGATGCCCTGCAATATATCTCCTATTACCATCCCAAAGATTTTATCGATGCCATGGCCGCCGCCTATGAGCGTGAGCAGAACCAGGCTGCCAAGGATGCAATTGCCCAGATTTTGATCAACTCGCGCATGTCTGCCGAAGGACACAGACCCTTATGCCAGGATACCGGTATTGTGACCTGTTATGTCTATCTGGGAATGGGCGTGCAGTGGGACAAGACAGATATGACAGTGCAGCAGATGGTGGATGAAGGCGTGCGCCGCGCTTATACCAATCCTGATAACCCGCTGCGGGCTTCAATAGTGGCCGACCCCGCCGGCAGCCGCAAGAATACCCGCGATAACACACCTTCCGTGGTGCATATTCAGATGGTTCCCGGCGATCATATCGAAGTGGCCATTGCCGCCAAGGGCGGCGGCAGTGAAAACAAGGCCAAGATGGTGATGCTCAATCCATCTGACGATATCGCCGCCTGGGTTGAGAAGACACTGCCAACCATGGGCGCCGGCTGGTGTCCTCCGGGTATGCTTGGAATAGGTATTGGCGGCACCGCCGAGAAAGCCGCTGTGCTTGCCAAGGAAGCCTTGATGGAGAGCGTGGATATTCACGAGTTGATGGAACGCGGCGCCGAAACCACGGAAGAGAAGCTGCGTTTGGATATCTTCGAGCGCGCCAACAACTTAGGCATTGGTGCCCAGGGCCTGGGCGGTTTGACTACTGTACTGGACGTTAAAATCAAGACAGCGCCAACCCACGCTGCCTCCAAGCCTGTGGTGATGATCCCCAACTGCGCCGCCACCCGTCATGTGCATTTCCATCTTGATGGCAGCGGCCCAGCCGAGTTGACTCCGCCAAGCCTTGATGACTGGCCGGAAATCACCTGGGAAGTGGGTGAGAGCGTGCGCAGGGTCAATCTCGATACCGTTACCCAGGAAGAGATTGAAAGCTGGAACAGCGGCGATACTCTGCTGCTCTCGGGTAAGATGCTCACCGGCCGTGACGCGGCTCACAAACGGATCCAGAGCCTGATTGAAAGCGGTGAAGGCTTGCCAGAAGGAGTTGATTTCACTGGTAAATTCATCTATTACGTAGGTCCAGTCGACCCGGTAGGTGATGAAGTGGTTGGCCCGGCCGGCCCGACAACCGCTACCCGTATGGATAAGTTTACCGATCTTATGCTGGATAAGACGGGTCTAATGGGCATGATAGGCAAGGCAGAACGTGGTCCGGCCACAGTCGAATCTATCCGCAAGCACAAGGCTGTATATTTGATGGCCGTCGGCGGCGCCGCTTATCTGGTGTCCAAGGCGATTAAGCAATCTCGCGTGGTAGCGTTTGAAGATCTCGGGATGGAAGCCATCTATGAGTTTGACGTCAAGGATATGCCTGTTACTGTAGCGGTTGACTCCAACGGGGTGAATGCGCACGAAACCGGCCCGGCAATCTGGAAGGTGAATATCCAGAACGCCAAGGCTTAAGCTGAACCTTGAGGGGCCTGTTGGCCCCTTTTGCATTGCAATCAACAACCAATAAGAAGATTTATAATGAAAACCAACCCACTATTGATGGCGCTGGTGGCCGCAGGTCTGGCTCTGCCGGCGCTGGCTGCCGATAAGGCACCTTTTACTGTCCAGGATCTGGTCAAGCTCAACAAACTCCATTCTGCCGCTGTATCCAATGACGGCACCAAGCTTATCTACGGCCTGAAGAAGGTCACCGACGATGGCAGCAGCTCAGATCTCTATCTTTTGGATCTCAGTGACAAGAACGCGGCGCCCAAACAGCTGACTTCTGCACCGGGTACCGAGCACGATGTGGCCTTCAGCAGCGACGACAAGCAAGTCTATTTTATTGCCGCCCGTGATGGCAGCAGCCAACTGTATCGCTTGCCGCTGGATGGTGGTGAAGCCCAGGCCGTATCTGATTTGCCTCTGGGGATCGACGGCTACAAATTATCGGCCGATGGCAAGCAGGTAGTGATGAGCATTCGTGTTTTTCCCGAGTGCGACACCTTGGAATGTTCAAAAGCTAAGTTTGATAAAGAAGCCGAGCGCAAGAGTACAGGTCGTGAATACGATCAGTTGATGGTGCGTCACTGGGACACCTGGTCTGACCATGCCCGTAATCACCTGTTTGTGGCGCAGCTTGAAAACGGCAAGCTGGGTAAGCCGGTGGATGTGACCAAGGGCCTGGATACCGAAACCCCACCCAAGCCATTTTCCGGCATGGAAGAGGTGACATTCAGCCCGGATGGCAAATATATTGTCTACAGTGCCAAGGCACCGAGTAAAGATCAGGCCTGGACCACCAACTACGATCTCTGGCAGGTGCCGGTCACAGGTGGCAAGGCCAAGAATCTCACCGAAGATAACCAGGCCTGGGATGCTCAGCCGGTGTTTTCCGCCGATGGCCGCTATCTGGCCTATCTGGCGATGAAAAAGCCCGGATTCGAGGCCGACAGATACCGCATCATGCTCAAAGACACAGTCACGGGTCAGAGCAAGGAAGTGGCGCCCATGTGGGACAGAAGCCCGGCCTCGCTGAGCTTTGGTAAAGATAACAACACCCTGTATGTGACCGCTCAGGATCTGGGGCAGGTGTCTGTATTTGCCATCAACACCCAGTTTGGTGATGTGCGCGCCATTTACAACGATGGCAGCAACAGCCTGGTGGGTCTGGCGGGCGATCGTTTGATCATCAATCATAAGTCTTTGGTGGAACCGGGCGATCTCTACTCCATCAACATGGAAGGGCAAAACCTGACCCGTTTGACTGAAGTCAACAAGGCCAAGCTGGACAAGGTCAAGTTCGGTGAGTTCGAGCAGTTCAGCTTCAAGGGCTGGAACAACGAAGAGGTTTATGGTTACTGGCTCAAGCCGGCCAACTTCAAGAAAGGCAAGCAGTATCCGGTGGCCTTCCTGGTACACGGCGGCCCACAAGGTTCATTCGGCAACAGTTTCAGCTTCCGCTGGAATCCTCAGCTGTGGGCCGGTGCCGGATATGCTGTGGTGATGGTGGATTTCCACGGCTCTACCGGCTATGGTCAGGCCTTTACCGATTCCATCAGCCTGGACTGGGGCGGTAAGCCTTTGGAAGATTTGCAAAAAGGTCTGGCTGCGGTTGCCAAACAGCAGAAGTGGATAGATGCCGATAACGCCTGTGCCCTCGGTGGCTCCTACGGCGGTTACATGATGAACTGGATCCAAGGCAACTGGAACGACGGTTTCAAATGCCTGGTTAACCATGCCGGCTTGTTTGATATGCGCTCCATGTATCATGTGACCGAGGAACTCTGGTTCCCTGAGCATGAGTTTGGCGGCAGCTACGAGCAGGCCAAGGATCTTTATGAGAAGTTCAATCCGGCCAACTATGTGGAAAACTGGAAGACTCCTATGTTGGTGATCCACGGTGAGAAAGACTTCCGGGTACCTTACGGTCAGGGTTTGGCGGCGTTCAGCTATATGCAGCGCAATAATATCCCTTCGGAGTTGCTGATCTATCCGGACGAAAACCACTGGATCCTCAACCCCAATAACCTTGAGCAGTGGTACGCCAAGGTACTGGGCTGGATGGACCGCTGGACCAAATAAAGGTGGCGATAGCGTTTAGTCAACAAAACCGGCCTGATGGCCGGTTTTTTCATGGCTTGAATAAAGGTGTTTTGCAGCCGAAGAGTCCCACTCGTTAATGGGCTGGCTGAAGGCGTTTTTTGTGGTCGCTGTCTTGCTAATTCTACCTTTGGCGCATTGTATTGCGGTGACATCTGGGTTAGATTGAAACAAGTGTTTAAATCTAACGTTTAAAGAGTCTGCTGATGAATCCCTACCAAGCTCCGTTAACCGATATGCGCTTTTTGCTTGAGCACGTCTTTGATGCCGAACAAACCTGGTCTTCATTGCCTGCGATGGCCGATGCGGTCGATCTCGATACTGCCGCTGCCATCCTCGAAGAAGGCGCCAAACTGTGTCGCGACCTTATCCATCCTATAAACCGCAATGGTGATGAACAAGGAGTAAGTTTCGAGGCTGCCAAGGTGATCACACCCGATGGCTATAAAGAGGCCTATGCCGAGTTTGCCGCCGGTGGTTGGGTAGGGCTGTGCGGCGATCCTGAGCTGGGGGGAATGGGGATGCCGAAAATGCTCGGTGTCATGGTCGATGAAATGGGTTACAGCGCCTGTAACGCCTTTACACTTTACAGCGCACTGACCGCAGGTGCTGCACTGTGTATTCATGCCCACGGCAGTGAGGAGCTCAAGGCCAAATATTTGCCAAAACTCTACTCAGGCGAATGGGCCGGCGCCATGGATATGACAGAGCCTCAGGCAGGTTCGGACCTGCGTAATATCCGCACTCGCGCCGAACCGACCGAAAGCGGCAGTTTCCTTATCAGTGGTTCAAAAATTTTCATCACAGGTGGCGATCAGGACTTGACTGAGAACCTGGTGCATCTGGTGCTGGCCAAAATCAGCGGCAGCAAAGGCATCTCGCTGTTCCTGGTACCTAAGTTCAAGGTGGCCGATGACGGCAGTTTGGGCGAAGCCAACGGTGTAACCGTCGGTGCCATAGAGCACAAGATGGGCCTCAAGGGCTCGGCTACTTGTGTGATGAATTTTGATGATGCCGAGGGTTATCTTATCGGCGAGCCCAATCGTGGCCTGGTGTGCATGTTCACCATGATGAATTATGAACGTCTGTCCATAGGTATTCAGGGGCTTGGCAGTGCTCAGGGCGCATATCAAATGGCGGCCGACTATGCCAAAGAGCGCCTCCAGGGCGTTGCTGCCGGCGGCTCACCAACCGGCAGCGATTCCGATCCTATATTGGTACACGGCGACGTGCGGCGCATGCTGCTGAATATTCGCGCCATGACAGAAGCGGGTAGGGCCTTAGCCATGCTCACAGGTAAACAGCTGGATCTGGCCAAGTTTGCCGAAGATGAAGCGGTTAAAGCCAAAGCCAGTCGTTACGTGGGCCTCCTGACTCCTGTCGCCAAGGCGTTCCTGACCGATCGCGGTCTGGACGCCACCATATTGGCGCAGCAGGTATTCGGTGGCCACGGCTACATTCGTGAGACAGGCATAGAACAGTTGGTGCGTGATACCCGTATCGCCCAGATTTATGAGGGCACCAATGGTATTCAGGCCATCGACTTTTTGGGACGTAAGCTCACAGGTGACCGCTTGGCGACCTTGAATGAGTTTATCGCCGATATCAAGGCCGATATGGCGAGCTTCGAACAAGTATCAAATGAGCAGAAACAGCGCGTTGAAAGCCTTTTCGACCAGTTTGCCAGCGCGATTGCCGCTATTAACGAGCAAAAAGGCGATAAGCCTGCGCTCATTAACGCCTTGGCGGTTGAAGCCTTGGATGCCTTTGGTTACATACTCTACGGTTACCTGTGGCTGTTGATGGCAGATAAGGCACTTGCTGCAACCGATACGCTCGAGCCGGGCTTTGCCGAGGTCAAGAGCCAACTGAAGGAGTTCTACTTTGCCAAGTTATTGGCCAAAGCCGATTTCCACTTGAGTCAGCTGGCCGGTGGTGATGACAGTGTGATGGCCCTTGCGCCCGAGCTGTTCTGAGAACGCAGAAGTATTCAAGCTAAATTGAAAGAGCCGCGATAAGCGGCTCTTTTCTTATGGCTTTATTGCTGTTTTATGGAGGTAAGAGCTTTGAAGGCGTTTCACTAACGGGCGCTGACATTAAGCTCTGTCTGCGCTTTGTCCTGCTGTGTTGGTTTGGGCTTGTCTTGCTCTTTTGCCGCCAGTTGGCCTTCTGTGCGGCTGTTTGCACGGTAATCTGTCAGCCCCTGCAGCAAAAGTGTGGCAAAGGGCGCGGCTTCAAGCTCCTTACTCTGGGGGCTCAAACCATTTTCCAGTACCACAAACAGGTATCTGGGCACTTGTTTGTCACTGTCATCGGTAACATAACCGGCCAGATTCACCACACCCTGCATACTGCCTGTCTTGGCCCAGACTCTGCCCTTGAGCGGTTTGTTGGCGTAGCGCTTGCGGTACTTCAAGGTGCCGCTGTGGCCGGAAACCGGCAGCTTGTGCATCAACCACTGGTAATCCGGGGTATCGGCAATCAATCGCAGCAACTGCGCCAGTTGTCTGGCATTGAGCAGGTTGTAGCGTGACAGCCCAGAGCCATCTATCAGTTGGGCTCTTTCCAACACTACGCCTTTTTCCGCCAGCACTTCCCTGATGGCCTTGGCACCGGCACTGAAACTGGCGCCATCACCATAATAGTGTTTACCCAGCCGTTTAAGCAGGCTGTCGGCAATCAGGTTGTCAGATTCCAGCAGCATGGTTTCCAAAAGCTCGGGCAGGGCATCCGAGGCATGACTGGCCACCACCCTTGAGCTGGCCGGTAGCTGATTGGAGGTCAGTATCTTGCCTTTGATACTGAGTTTGCCCTTGATAATGCCGGCGACGCTGTCGATGGCATATTGGCCGGGGTCGTTGACCGCCAGCGCCAACGGCAATACCTGGGATCCCGGGAAACAGCCACTGAAATGAAAGTGGTTGCCGGGTAATCGGTCGAGTTGCAGTTCGCAAAAGTCCTGCTTGTGGCCCTTGTCGAAGATGGCGTTGGTGGTCAGTTTGACTGGCAGATAAACCGGCGCGGAAATTTTGGCTTTGTCCGAGGCGAGTGTGGGCTCGAGTTTGCCATGGACACAGTTTTGGTTGATCACATAGCTGGAGACGGGCGCCGCGTAGCAGATCCCCAAATCATCCCATACCCAACCGGGCGCTCGCAGCTGCTCATGGGTTTCTCCTATCAAGATAAGATTGCCCTGCACCTGGCTAATACCGGCTTCGGTGACACGCTTGAACAGCTCAGTCAGATCCCGGCGCGTTAAGGTAGGATCGCCACTGAACAGCAAATAGAGATCGCCTTTAAGCACGCCGCTTTTTGGTGAGCCGGTACTGAGAATACTGGTGTGATAGCGAAACTCTTCTCCCAGCAGCTCGGTGGCTGTTACCGCGGTCAGCAGTTTTTGGGTACTGGCCGGGATCATCAGGGTTTCACTGTTGTGGCTCAGCAGTTGCTCGCCGCTTTGCAAATCTTCTATCCAGACGGCAGTTTGCGATGAGGCCGGGGTAATCAGATTTAAAAGATCATCGAGAGAGGTATTATCGGCCTTCAAAGGGGAAGACAGCGCCATGGCGCTCAATAATAACAGTGGACGTGCCAAGCCCTGCAAGGACAGCTGTGGCATGGAAAAGCCTCCGGTTCCGTGAATGCTTTTGAGAGTATAACCTGCAGGGCCTTAGCTGTCGTCCTTGTCCATCAGCGAATAAAGTTTCAATGTGACTATCAACACCAGACCGATAAACAGTGGCAGTACCAAAGGGCCGAGATAGGTTTTGAAGTGAAACAGGGCCCAGGCCGCGAGCAGGGTGCCAATAAGAGTGAACCAGAATTGTTTGTTCATTGTCGTCCAGTTTGAGTTCAGTAAGTGAGAGGCTCAAGGGCATATTAGTGTATAAGGCTAATGCGCTGATAACAGGGCTGCCATCACAAAAGCGTGATCTGGGTCGGCTTAAGAGTGCAAGCCGCATTATAGAGAGCGCTTTTTGGGTTAAATAGCGCCGAAATCGTGAACCAATAGCGACTGTTGGCGAGAAAAGGCTTGCCCGGGCCGGGACAAGTGGGTAATTTCTATTGCCTTATTCGCCCCGCAGCGGATCTTTGTCGATCTCGCCATACAGGGGAAGGACATTCTTGCCGGGAAACACAGGGAGCGAGTGGATTGCCGGAACATACAGTGACAGGAGGATACCTTGCTGGATAAGCTGGGTGGAATTGCCATAGCGCCGGATGCATTGCACTGGTTGCTGACCCCAAGTAACTTCAAACAGACCTTGATTGAGCGGATCCGTTGCGCCAAAGAGGCTATCTATATTGCGGCACTCTATCTGGAAGACGATGAGGCCGGACGCGAAATACTTGCCGAACTGCTGGCGGCCAAGGCAGCCAGACCCGAACTCGAAATCAAGGTGTTGGTGGATTTTCACCGTGCCCGTCGCGGCCTTATCGGCCACAAGGGTGATGGCGGCAACAACTTGATGTACCGTCAGGTGATGGCGCAAGCACAGCAGCGTTTCAACATTTATGGTGTGCCGGTGAAATCCCGCGAGTTTATGGGAGTACTGCACCTCAAGGGCTTTATTGTCGATGATGCCGTGATATACAGCGGCGCCAGCCTCAATAACATCTACCTGCAGCAGAAAGATAGATACCGTTTCGATCGCTACCATGTGCTGGAGTCGGCCGAGCTGGCTGCCAGCATGCGAGAGATGATTGACAGTGCCATTTTGAGCGACAAAGCGGTCAGTTGCCTGAGCTGTCCGGAAGAAGAGGAAGTACTGCCGGAAAAAATTGATGTCAGAAGCTTTAAACAGCGACTGTCGGCGGCAAGCTATCAATTCAAGGGCGTTGAAGAGGGATTGCGGGTCACGCCGCTTTTGGGCCTCGGACGCAAGCGCAATCCGCTCAACAAGGCGGTACTCGCCATGGTGGAGGAGTCCAAGGAATCGCTTTTTATTTGCACTCCCTATTTTAACCCGCCCTATGCTTTGGTGCGGGCGCTGGTTAAACACCTGCGCAACGGAAAGCGTCTGGATATTCTGGTGGGTGACAAGACGGCCAATGACTTTTATATCCCACCGGAGCAGGATTTTTCCACCATAGGTGCCTTGCCGTATCTCTATGAGCAGTCGCTGCGCAAGTTTGTCAAACGCCAGCAGTGGGCGGTGGATCAGGGGCGACTCAATATCCATCTGTGGAAGCATGACAACAACAGTTATCACCTTAAAGGGGTGAGCATGGATGGTCGCAAACACCTGCTCACCGGCAGCAATCTCAATCCGCGGGCCTGGGCCCTGGATCTGGAAAATGGTTTGCTGCTGCATGATGACAAACAAGTGCTGGCCGAGTCTTTTGTCAAAGAGCAACAACATCTGCTGCTGCACAGCCAGCGTTTGTATCATTACAGCCAGATAGATACCTTGCAGAGTTACCCCAAGCCGGTAAAGAAAATCATGAACCGCATTCGCAGGCTCAAGGCCGACTTTCTGCTGCGGCGTATTCTCTGATAGCGCTTTCCCCAAGCGCTTGGCCGAATGAGAGCATGATTGCAGAACTTCATTCAGTTATGGTTTAACCTTGGCTTATTCAGTCAAGGTTAAATCCAGCCAAGGTTAAACACAGCCAGAATGAGTGATATCGTCCGCTTATCCCGCATCAATTTCCGTCATCTTCTGGTGCTTAGGCAACTGCTGGAAGAGCAAAGCGTCACCCAGGCGGCCACGCGTCTGTGTTTGAGCCCTTCGGCGGTCAGCAAAATACTCTCCCAGCTCAGGGATTGCCTCGACGATGAGCTCTTCTACCGCCAGGGTAACCAGCTGTTGCCGACTGCCAAGGCCAAACGACTCGGGCCGGTTATCAGCGCCATGCTCAGAGAGATGGACAACCTGTTTACCGAAGAGGGCTTTCGCCCGGAAGGATTTCAAGGGCGGATGAATTTGGCGCTGAGGGAAAGCAGCTTCGAACTGCTTGCGAGCGCTATCGCCAGCGTGCAGCAGCAGGCGCCGGGAATGACACTGGCGGTGCATGCCAAAGAGAGCACGGGGTTTCAATCCCTGTGTGAAGGACGGGTGGACTTGCTGGTTCTGCCTCACGATTTGGGACAGCCGCCAACAGGCCGCAATGAACTGATTTGGGAGCGCTTGGCAGAGGACGAGATGTGTTGCCTGATGCGAGCCGAGCACCCGCTGGCAGCAAAAGAGCTGACGCTGGATGCCTATCTGAGCTTCGCCCATGTGGGCATTTTGGATGCCGATCTGCAGCAACCCTTTTTCGAGCAGTCATTGGCACAATTGAGCCGCAGGCGGAATCTGGCGATGGAAGTCGCCGACTTCGGCGCTGCCGCCAGTATCTGTCGTCACTCGGACTTGCTGTTTACCTGCTCGGCGCTGTGGGCTTCAATGGCGGCGCAGGCAAGCGGCATGGTGGTTAAGCGATTGCCCTTTGCCTATGGCAAGGTGGGCTATAGCATGGTGCATCATCAAAGTGGCAGCCGGGATCCGGCGCTGCAATGGCTAAAAGCGACCCTGCTCAGTGGCTTTAAGCAGTCCATCAGCCAAGGTTAACCGGTGGCAGACTGATATTGGCTATGCCGGCACGGCTGAGCGCCTTGGCCAGATCATTAATCTGCTGTTGGCTTGCCTTGGGCCAGCGCAAGGCCTCGCCTTTGACACCATGATGATTGTAACCGTTTAGGCGTAGCCGCATCGGCTCACCCTTCAGCGCTTGCCGGCGTTGCAAGTCCAGCAAAAACGACGCCAGGGCGTCAAAGTGCTGCCAATAATCACTCTTTCCGGGTACTTCCAGTAGCCTGACTTCCGCCAGTTTCCCTGCTTCGGCCAGCAGTTGCAGGCTCTGCTTGACCTTGATGTTGCCACGGCCTGTCAGTCGTCGGTGAGCCGGCTCATCCCAGGCTTTCAGGTCAACCATGGCGCCATCAAGCCAAGGGAGCAGACGTTGCCAACCACTTGCTCCCAGGCTGCCATTGGTATCCAAAAGGCAAGTCAGGTGTTTGAGCTCTGTGCTTTGTTTAATGGCCTTGAACAGGGTACTGACGAACTTCAGCTGCAAGCTGGCTTCTCCGCCACTCAAGGTGATACCGCGGATAAAGGCTTTCTGTCTTTTAATCAGCGCCAACGCTTTTCCGACTGACAGGCGTTGGGTCTTGGGCTGGCTGCTCGAAGGGCAAACATCGAGACAGGTGTCGCAGCCGATGCAGCTTGTACTATCCCAGGCAAGCCTGAGAGACGCTTTGTTATTTGGAACTGTTTGAGTGTCAGCCGCAGTGGCTTTAAGGCTCAAGGCGCCTGCCGGGCAGTGCGCAATACACTCTCGGCAGGCGTCACACAGAGTGATGGTTTCCGGATTATGGCAACCCGGGCAGCGAAAATTGCAACCCTGAAGGAAAAACACCATGCGATTGCCCGGGCCATCTACGGTCGAGAAGGGCAGCACCCTGGCGACTTCGGCACTGGCAACCTCGGAGCCCATAGCCAATGCTGAAGCATCGGTATCGCCGCTACTTAACTCACGGCTATGCGACTCACACCCATTCAGCTTATAGCGATTAAGCTCAGAATGATTGAACGGGCTATCAAACACTCCGGGAGCTTCACTCTTCATAGCTTACGCCCTTACACCGGGGACTTGCCGGCGGCATGGAACTCGGCGCTCACTACCCGCGGTGCCCTTTGGGTCACGGCCGTGGTTTCACTGGCCTCTGTGCCCAGGAAGGTGGTGTTGGTACGTGAGCCTTGTTGCCGGTAACTGGCGATCTGCGACTTTTTCACCATATAACCCGTGATGCGCACCAGATCGGTATCGGCGGTATTGGCGGTAAATTCACGAAAGCCGGCATCCAGCGCGCCGATACACAGCTCAAGCAGGGCTTCAGGATTGGCCTTGATGGTTTCATCCAGAGTCAGGATCTCGCTGATCCCGGAAGGATAGAAAGCGTGTTGCGGCGCCAGCGCCAACACATGAGTGACAGGATCCGGCTCGTGGCCGTAGGCGATTCTGACGCCCGGAGTGGTGCCTTTGTCGATGGAAAGCCCCCCCTGGGCATGAAGTAAGGCGCGGCCATTAAAGCCGAAACTGACTTGGGTCGTGGTCACTCTATCACTGAGCGCGCGGCTAATGGCTAAACCGAGCGCATTGGCCTGCTCACTGTGACCATATTCGCCACTCATACCTGCCAACTGCTGCAGATGATTGACGGCTTCGGCCATGGCATAAACGCCGAACATGGGCGCAAAGCGGGATTCGTCAATGAGGCCTTCTTTTACCAGGAAAGAGTCGAAGAAATGGGACCGGCGGTGTAAAAACTCACAGCGTAGCTCAATCAGTTCATACATAAGGTTGCAGTAATGGGGCAGGGTGCGCTCGAGCATTTCCTCCAGTGTAGCGGCTTCTTCGGCGACGGCTTTGAGGTTAAGTCTGACCAGCGTATTGGCGCCGCCTCGGGTGGGGAGCGCGTTATAACAGCTGACAATGCCGAACGTTTGATTTGGCGCCTCACCGGGAGCACAGGCAAAGGTTTGGGCATGTATCGGCCAGTTGCCGATGTGAGGTTTACTGCAGGCAATGATATTGTCTGTCGCCAGTCGCAGCAGCGCTTTAGGGGTGCGCTTGGGGTCATACATAAAGGTTAGATTGGGGGCCACCTGCTTGAGCTCGGCATCAATGCGTAAAATAGTGCGGCAGACACGGTTGTCCTCTGGGCCTATGTTGGCATGCATAAAGGCGTCCGGCAGGGTGCGATCCAACTGGATCCAGAAGCGTTTCAGTTTCTGATACAGGGCGTCATCACTGACGTTCTGGCAGTAAGGCAACAATAAACTATCGAGATAGCCAAGAAACACCGGGATATTGGTGACTGACGGTACATGGTGATACAGCACCATCAGCTTCATCAGGGCATCATCCAGATCTTCGGCCGGTGTCAACTCCAGATACTCGGAGCCTTGCTCGAGAAAACGTTGGTAATCGGGCAAAACATATCTGGGTTTGAACGGGGCATGACCCTCAAACATATCGCAGATAATGCCTTTATCCATGGCTTGGGTCAGTGCTTCACTGCGAGGCAGATAGGGGATACTGGCATCGGCGGCACCGGCCAGCGCCAGGGTCTTTTGCTTGGGGTCAAGCAGGGGATCGGTAATAAGACTGAGAAATTGATTGTCCATAATGAGACTCCGCTAAAGGCAAGGCGCTAACCGGCGCAATGGCCGAATTAGCTTTCAAACACAATAATTGAAACGGCTTTTAACCTGAGTCTAAGTAGGGGCTTTATTTTCCGGAAGTGAAATGTGCTTGATGGTACTTGTCGAAAATGGAAATCCGCTGCTTTGCATCAAGTATTGCATGGGCAATGGAGAAGCTGGGAGATATCGAGTGAAAGCAGACGGATAAAAACGGGCTATGGTCGCTTGAGAAAGACCTCGGCCTTGGCAAGACAGAGTAACTGGCATAAAAAACGCCTGCACTTGGCAGGCGTTTGGCTTTGAACTCGGATTACTTGGCTGTCATCAAGGCAACGGCGTTGTCCAGCATACGGTTGCTGAAACCCCACTCGTTGTCGTACCAGGCCATGACTTTCACCAGACGTCCCTTGACGCGAGTCTGGGTGGCGTCGAAGTTGGACGAGAAGGCGTTGTGGTTGAAGTCGATGGAAACCAGAGGCTCCTTATTAACCGCCAGCACTTCGTTCATGGGTGAAGTCTTGGCAGCCGCTTCTATGATGGCGTTAACTTCTTCCACTGTGGTGTCGCGGGAAGCGATAAAGGACAGGTCAACCAGAGACACGTTGACAGTCGGAACCCGAACCGCCAGGCCGTCGAATTTGCCCTGAAGCTCAGGTACAACCAAACCAACAGCCGCCGCTGCACCTGTTTTGGTTGGGATCATCGACAGAGCCGCCGCACGGGCACGACGCATATCGCTGTGATACACATCAGACAGACGCTGGTCATTGGTGTAGGCGTGAATGGTGGTCATCAGGCCGGATTCAATGCCGATAGCATCGTTCAATGGCTTGGCCACAGGCGCCAGACAGTTAGTGGTACAGGAAGCATTGGAGATAACAGTCATCTCTTTGGTGATTTCCTGGTTGTTAACCCCGTAAACCACAGTGGCATCAACATTCTTGCCGGGAGCTGAGATGATAACCTTCTTGGCGCCGGCATCCAGGTGTGGTTGTACCGCTTCTTTGGAAGTGAAGATACCGGTACATTCGAAGACTACGTCTACCTGCAGCTCAGCCCATGGCAGCTTGGATGGATCGCGCTCCTGGAAGGTTGGGATCTTGTCGCCGTTGACATAAATAGCTTCGTCGTCGTGTTCTACTTTGGCGTTGAAGCGGCCGTGAACAGAGTCATACTTGGTCAGGTGAGCGTTGATGGAAGCGTCTCCGAGATCGTTGATGGCAACGATTTGAATTGGATAGTCTTTCTCGCTCTCGTATAGAGCACGCAGAACATTGCGTCCGATACGGCCATAACCGTTAATTGCTACGCGGATAGTCATCTCATATCCCTCTGGTGAATGTAAAAACAGTAATTGGTAGTAAAATTACAAAAATGACGCGGGTCGTCAAGTTAAATCACGCTGTAACTGGCTATTCCGTTAACAAATTAGGTGTTTTTATTACAGCGATCGCGAAACAATGCTTTTATTGTGCGACCGGCAGGCGTAAATTACAAACTGGCAAGTAATTTGCCGCCCGGAGAATACATCATCAGTTTTGTTTGGCCCCTTCGGTGCTTTTCTCGAGCTTGCTGTCGCTATCAATGGGTTTGCTATCAGCGGCTTGCTTTGTTACCGGCTCAGTCTCAGCTTGTTTCCCATCATCTTTCCCCTCATTGCCTTGCAGGCGTTTTGGCCAATCACTCTCAAGGTAATCACCGCCTTTCAGAGCGTCCGCCAGACTACTTGCCTGTTGATCCAAATGAGTACTCAACTGACTATTGTTGCCTATCATGGCTTTCAGTTGAACCTCATCGACCGGGTTGTCGGTCAAAAGCAGATTGGTTCTCGAGAGCAGATATGCCTGCTCCATATCCTGCAACTGCCTGGAAGCACTTGCCAGCCCCAACAACCAATCGGGGTCGAAGTTCTCTTTGGTGCTCTTTGCCAACACCTTAAGATAGAGTTGTTTCGCTTTGATGGCATCAAACTTGAGATAATAGCCCGCGAGTCCGGCAAGGATCTCGGGCGAATCTATCTGTTGCTGCTTCTCTGCCTCCAGTAATACCTTGAGTGCTGCATCGTCACCCAAATGTGCCCAGTGATAGAAGGCAATATAGATGTCATTGCTGCCCTTGGTTGAGGCTTGCAGCTCAGACAAGCTTTGCGCGCTCAAACCATAGGCTCTGGCTCTGTCATTGGTGCGTTCAGGATTGAGAATATGCTGTACTCCGGCGGCAAGCCCCACACAGCGATTGTAGTTTTCCAGATTAACGAGCAAGCGATAGACTTGTTCGCCTGAGGGCTCCGGCGTGGTTTTGACCTGATAGCGCTGAATTATCAGGCTGGCCTTTTCCCGTCTGCACCAGCTGTCCTTATGCAAATCGTCACAAAGTTCAGGATTATTCTTACAAATAGTGGCGGGGTTACCGCCATTATCACAGCCACTAACCCCGGCTAAAAGGACAAATGATGTAATTATTACTAGATTACGCGCCAAAATACGCTCCAATTGACTAAATCTGTAATTTAATTAGAGATTTAGCGAAAATCTCCTACTAGCCTGACGCAGCAGTTTTCATTACAATAGCGCCGACCAAAAGGGGCAGGTTTAGCTGTCATAAATATGATTATTGGTCTTTTCTTTTTGTTACTCAAACCTTTCCCGACAATAAAGTGGAAAAGTGAGATAAAGGATCTGTAAATGAGCGCTGATAAACACCTACAAAGTTGGCAAGAACGCTTCGAACTGGCGGAGGCTATGCAGCCCCTGTTGGGCAAGTTGTATCGCAATCAGGGCGTAGAAGTGGTGGTTTATGGTAAACCCCTGCTGATCGCCTCCACCATCGATATTATCAAGGCCCATCGTCTGGTTCGTCGCCATGTGGGCGATAAGCTGCGCCTGCGTGAGAGCTTCCCCTTCGTAGAAGCCCTGAGCAAACTGGATGTCAAACAGTGCAAAGTGGATATAGGTAAACTGGCGGTTAAGTACTGGCGTAACCACACCGACGGCAGCGAAATCGAAGCTTATATGAGCCGCGAGCTGGCCAGTGCCATTGAAAGCAAAGATGAAGTTGAGCCACGTAACGTTGTTCTCTACGGTTTTGGCCGCATCGGTCGTCTGCTGGCCCGTTTGTTGATTGAAAAAACCGGCCGCAGCAACAAGCTGCGCCTGCGCGCTATCGTTCTGCGCGGTGGCCGTAAGGGCGATCTGGAAAAGCGTGCCAGCCTGCTGCGCCGTGATTCAGTACACGGACCTTTCAACGGCTCTGTCGAGGTGGATGAAGAGAACAACGCCATCATCGCCAACGGTACTTATATTCAGGTGATTTACGCCAACTCACCCGATGAAGTGGATTACACCAAGTACGGTATTACCGATGCCCTGGTGGTCGACAACACAGGCATCTGGAAAGATGAAGACGGTTTGGGTCTGCACCTCAAGAGCCCGGGGGCGTCCAAGGTTCTGCTGACTGCCCCTGCCAAGGGCAGCATCAAGAACATAGTCTATGGTGTTAACGACAGCGATATTCTGCCGGAAGATGTTATTGTTTCTGCCGCCAGCTGTACCACCAACGCCATTACGCCTGTACTGAAGGCCGTTAATGACAAGTACGGTATCGAAAATGGTCACGTGGAAACTATCCACTCTTATACCAATGACCAGAACCTGATCGACAACTACCACAAAGCAGACCGTCGCGGTCGCAGTGCACCGCTGAACATGGTGATCACTGAAACCGGCGCCGCCAAAGCGGTTGCCAAGGCGTTGCCGGTACTTTCCGGTAAGCTGACAGGTAATGCGATTCGGGTGCCAACTCCGAACGTGTCCATGGCCATTATCAGCCTGAACCTGAACGCCGAAACCAGCAAAGAAGATATGAACGCTTATCTGCGTGATATCGCGCTGCACTCTGAGCTGCAGAACCAGGTGGACTTTACCGAGTCTACTGAAATTGTGTCCTGTGACCTGGTGGGCTCACGCTACGCCGGTGTGGTTGATTCTCAAGCCACTATCGCCGACGGCAAGCGCGCCATCCTCTATGTGTGGTACGACAACGAATTCGGTTACAGCTGTCAGGTGGTTGGCGTAATGCAGAAGATGCTGGGGCTTAACTACCTGTCTCTGCCTCTGTCTGAAGAGTAATTTCGACTCTTGCTATCAAGGCCCGGTCTGAGTACCGGGCCTTGTTGTATTCAAGCATTGTGTAGCTAAGGAAGGTGCGAACAAGTCCCATGTGTGCTCTGCATCGGCTTACGGGCCTGGATGCAAGGCGTGGTTCGCAGCAAATGGCCCTAGTCCTTTGTAAGAAGCACAACACAGCAGGCAGGCTTGTAAGCCACGCCCTTCGGGGCTTTCACAGCAACCTGCTTTCTGCGTTATCCGACTTCGACAGGCCCCGGCATGCCTTCAGTCAGATGCCTTGAACGCCAATTGCTGTGTAAGCCAGAGTGCCGCGAGGACTTATTCGCACCTTCCCTAAGCCTCAATACGCTCATTTTACTGGAATCCTTATCAAATATTTTGATAAGGGCCTTGATAAGGGTGTTTTACAACGGCTTTTGTGATGGTATTCGGTGGGAGAGGGCGCTGACAAGCTACTGAATCGGATTGTATTTTAATCATGATAATGAAAATTTGACCCGCTTTGAGCAAATTGCCAGCATCCGAGTGATTTTGGCATAAAAATGCCAATTTGCCGATTGACTCCCGGCCTCAAATCGGTAGAATGCCAATCCGCAGTCAGGGGATAACGCTCTGGCTTTCGCTTGAATAGCGGAACAGGTATGCGACATTAGCTCAGTTGGTAGAGCGGTACCTTGCCAAGGTACAGGTCATCGGTTCGAACCCGATATGTCGCTCCAATCCCAGCCTTTATGGCTCGGGGCGCGATGGCAGAATGGCTATGCTGCGGATTGCAAATCCGTCGATCTCGGTTCGACTCCGGGTCGCGCCTCCACTCTATTAAGTGACAATGGGTAATATCTCCTTGTTACACAGTTTGCCCGAGTGGTGGAATCGGTAGACACAAGGGATTTAAAATCCCTCGCTGGTAACAGCGTGACGGTTCAAGTCCGTCCTCGGGTACCATTCTAAATGGTGCAAAAAAGGCTCCCTCGAGGAGCCTTTTTTGTGTCCAAACCCAGACGCTTTCTTTTGCTGCATTTCCATAGCGTTGCCATTCTGCCGTTTGCTATTTATCTCTGAGTCGTTCCAAAAACGATATAGCCAATGATTTCAAGCATGATGGGACATTTACGTTCCTCGGGTATACACTCGTTTTGTTTGAAATCGATTGGGAGCCAAGGGTTTTGCTGACAAGCCGCCACTATTTGCGCGAAGGACCAGATTATCGTTTCGACGAGCAGGTCAGTTTTCTCGATATCAAGCAACAGTTCGGCTTTGCCAATGTGCGGGTAGGCAAGTGGGTTAGCACTGAAGAATCACGGCTGGCTGCCAATCTGATATTTGATTCTCTGGCGGACCTGGCTTTTATACTCAAGTTGCCGCCGGACGCCATTGGACTAAGACAAACCCTGAATCTGGACTTTGGTCTAGGCGGTCAGAAAGGTGTCCAGGCGCACTACGCCCCTCATGAAAGGATATTGGCGCTGGCGAAAAATGCCGGTGCCGGCGCCTTGGCCCATGAGTTTTGGCACGCCTTTGATCACTATATTGCCAAAGCAGCCTTTGGCATTCATTCAAGTATCGACCAGCTAGCCTGCTGCAATGACTCCGGTTTGGCGTATAGTGTTGGCACTGCTATTGGTTTTGGCAGTGACCTTTATCTTAAAGATGTCGAGCTTAGACCCCATCCACTCAACCGTCATTTGGCATTCCTTTATCAAACCGTGCTTATTAGCCCGGATGGCCTTGAGCCGAGTGACTATGTGCGCCGGGCCATTGCCTTGGATAAACATTATGGCAGGCGCTATTTTTCGCTCCCTACGGAGTTGATGGCCCGGGCCTTTGAAGCCGCTATCGAGTCTTTTACCGATATACGGAACCAATACCTGGTGTCGGGTACGACTTTCTCACAGCTCAATGATGCCGGGGCCTATCCTGATGAGGCTCATAGAAAAGTGATTTTCAGCGCGCTGACAAATTACTTTGGCATGCTCGGTGAAGCGCTTATCCGCCAGAGTCATCGCGAAAGTAACAAGAAGCCAAACGGAAGTTAACTGGCTTATGATAAGCTCGATCGTGTGTCATTTAGCTAATGAGTGACGACAACCTAAAGCCCGAAATTCTCAAGTAAAAGGAGATTAACCCTATGCCACAACTATTGATAACCGGTGCCAACCGCGGCATAGGATTGGCGTTGACCCAAGTCTATCTTGCCGCCGGTTGGGACGTATTGGCCTGTTGTCGCGATCCGGAAACGGCCGACGAACTGCTGGATCTGGTCAACGAATTTCAGGGGCTGGAGGTGTTTGCTCTGGATGTGACCGACTATGAGGCGGTGGCTGATCTGGCTGCAGAGCTTGAGGGACGGGGCCTGGATCTGCTGCTCAACAATGCAGGCTATTATGGCCCCAAAGGTTTGCAGTTAGGACAATTGCCTGTGGATGAATGGCGCACAGTGTTTGAAGTAAACAGCATAGCGCCTTGTAAGCTTGCTGAAGCTTTCCTGCCTCATCTTATCCAAGCAAAAGGCATCATAGCCAATATCTCATCCAAGGTCGGTAGTATGGCCGACAACCAGAGTGGTGGTGGTTATCTGTATCGTTCATCCAAGGCCGCGCTCAACTCGATCACCAAGAGTCTTGCCTTAGATTTGGCCAATGTCGGTGTCAAAGCGGTAGCCTTGCATCCCGGTTGGGTGCAAACCAGCATGGGCGGCCCCAATGCGCTTATTGATGTAGATACCTCGGCGGCCGGTATGAAACAACTGCTGGATAACCTCAGCCAGGCACAAAGTGGCGGATTTTATGATTACTGCGGCAACAGTATACCCTGGTAACCAGATCCTTTTTATCTATGGCGCTTATTTTGCGCTTGGCCGGTAATTTGCTGAAAGGCAAGAGGAAAAAGGGCGAGAAGCTAAGCCTGAGTTTAAAATCATACTTTGGGTTGATAGCTTGCAATTCATCCGGCCCAAAAGTGTTAGTGCTGGGTGGGTTGCTGGTCAAGCAATAGAATAAAATAATTGATTTTATTAGTATAACTGGTTCATTTGTCGATACGGGCCCCCGTTTTGTATCGGTTATACTCTTGGCGGATCTTTCTGCTACTTTAGGCGGGGTAATGTAACGTTGTTGTTACATTTGCAATATCGGTTTCCGGCACAGTGCAACGCTGCAATTTAGATGCTGCTTAAAAAATGTCCTAGGTTAAAACGGCCCTCGAGGCAAAATCATAATAACCAAGGAAATCATTATGCAAAGGAAACATTTCATTGCGATTGCAGTTGCTGCAGCCCTGAGCAGCCCGCTCGTTCTGGCACAGGACTATCAAGCCCAGTTACATGCGGTCAATCCTGCCAAAGCCATCAAAGATCAGTACATAGTGGTGTTCAATACCCCGGCGGTTATCAACCTTAATGACCCGAATGGCGTCAGCGCCTACGCCAGCAGTATGGGCGCAAGGCTCGCCAACGAACACGGCATTGAAGTCAGACAAAACTTTGGCAACAGCCTCAACGGGGTATTGGTCAAGGCCAATGCGGCTCAGATCCAGAGTCTGCTTAAAGATCCCAACATCAAATATGTTGAGCAGGATCAAAGGGTGTCTATTGAACCCATGGTGGAAGCCGCCGGCGATCAAGGCGGGGCTACCTGGGGGCTTGACCGGATAGATCAGCGGGATCTGCCGCTCAACAGTAACTACCATTACGACTATGACGGCTCCGGCGTCACCGCCTTTGTCATAGACACAGGTGTACGTAACACCCACAATGAGTTTGGCGGCCGTGCCAGCAGTGGCTATGACTTTATCGATAACGATAACGACAGCAGTGACTGTAACGGTCATGGTACTCATGTTGCCGGGACTATAGGCGGCAGCACTTACGGGGTTGCCAAGAATGTCAATATTGTCGGGGTCAGGGTACTTAACTGCTCGGGCTCAGGTACCAACTCCGGAGTGATTTCCGGGATCAACTGGGTGAAAAACAACGCCCAAGGGCCTTCGGTTGCCAACATGAGTTTGGGCGGCGGCGCCTCCCAGGCGCTGGATGATGCGGTAAATGCGGCCGTAGCGGCCGGGATAAGCTTTGTTGTGGCAGCAGGCAATGACAACAGTAATGCCTGTAACTATTCACCGGCGCGGGCCGCCAATGCGGTGACTGTGGGGTCTACCACCAGCACCGACAGTCGCTCAAGCTTCTCCAACTACGGAACCTGTCTGGACATCTATGCTCCGGGTTCGTCAATCACCTCTGCCTGGTACAACTCCAACAGCGCAACTAATACCATTAGTGGTACTTCCATGGCATCCCCCCATGTTGCCGGGGTGGCGGCACTTTATCTGGCGGAAAACCCAGCCTTGAGCCCGACTCAGCTGACTAACTTGCTGGTAAGCCGCGCCTCATCCGGCAAAGTGGGCGATGCCAAGACAGGTTCACCCAACAAGCTGCTCTATTCTCTGGCCGGCGATGACGGCGGTTGTGGCAATGATTGTCCATCGGATGATACTCCATTGGATAACGGCGTGGGGATCAGTGTCAGCGGTGTCCAGGGTTCATCCAACTATTTCTATATCGATGTCCCTGCGGGCGCTGCCGACTTGAACATAGATCTGGCTGGCGGCAGTGGTGATGCCGATCTCTATGTCAGCCAAGGTAGCAAACCCACGTTAAACAGCTACCAATGCCGCCCCTACAAGAGTGGCAACAATGAGAGCTGCAGCTTCAGCTCGCCGGCAGAAGGGCGCTGGTACGTGATGCTGCAGGGCTACAGTGCCTACAGCGGCGCCACATTAACGGCAACACACAACGCCGGCGGTGGTTGTGGCAGCGATTGTCTGGAAAATGGCGTGCCGAAGAGCAACTTGAGTGGCAGTGCGGGTTCAGAGCAGCATTTCACTGTCCAGGTTCCGGCGGGTGTTAGCCTGAATATTGCTACCAGCGGCGGCAGTGGTGACGCCGATCTCTATGTTCGCGCCGGGGCTGCACCTTCTACGTCTGTGTATGATTGCCGTCCGTACAAGAATGGCAACAGTGAAAGCTGCAGCTTTCAAGTCACCCAGGCGGCGACCTATCATGTGATGATCCGCGGATACTCCGCCTTCTCGGGCATGCAACTCTTGGCAAGCTTCTGACTATAAAAGGATAAAAAGCCGCCTTCAGGCGGCTTTTTTACTGACGCTATGGTACTCATTCACATAAGAGAACATCCACTTAAAAGATCATCCACTTCAGAGACTGGGTTTGTATACCAGGATTAATCGCTCGGCAGTGAAGAAGGCCTCCCCAGAGTTCGCGGAAATGCAGCCGAGACACAGGGAATAACCTCAAAACGATAGCCATAAAGCTCGCCGGCGTCGGGCAAGATCTGCAACAGCTCGTAATCATTGAGTTCAACGCCGGTCGCATTGGCAGACATCTGGCAACGACTGCGGCCATCGGCTTCCATGCCAAAAGCGAAGTCGGCCACAAGCTGCCTGACTTTGTGCCTGTAGGCGGCGGTGAAACGGGCGTATACCAAAGCATCATCTTCCGCTTTTGTTGCGTTATTTTCCGTTTCTTGCGCTTGTGATTTCTGTCCTGCTGGATCTTGGCGTTCAGTATTCAGCTTGTTTGTCTCTTGCTCAGCGCTTAAGACATCTTTTCCTTGGGCGGTGTCCGGGACATGCAAAGGGGGGAGGTTTGCATTTGCTTTATCCTCGTTTGGCTTAAACTGACCATTAAAGGAGAAGCTGACGCCCTTGTCATCGACTCTGAAGCGGCTCTCCATGAAACGCTCCATATCGACCAGCAGCATCAGATGATGCAGGATTAAAAACGATAACATGAGCCTGAGAAAGGTTGTGCTCACAGGATAGGCGTACTTGGGCTGCCACTTGAAGCCGATAAGCCCCACCAGCTTGAGCAGCAGCAGTCCTACCAGGTAGATGGGCAGTAACATCTGCAGCAGCAACAGGGCAATACTGCTGGTGATCACCATCCAAACCGGAAGCTCCAGTAACAGGGCGAAGTTATGGGTATAGTTGAAATGCGCTGCCGAGACGCCGGTGACTTCATTGACTATGGCACCGCTACTGGCCAGCGAAAAGTTGGCTATGGTGGCATAAAACAGCAAAATGACCGCCTTGCCTGCCAAAGAGTGCCACAGTTTGTTGAATAACGGCCAGAACTCAATAACCAACGCGCTGACTGTGAGCAGGGTTGTCAACGAAGGGTGTTGTTCATAAAACGGCAGACTGAATAGCGCCAACAGGTAGAGCTTTTGGGCCGTGCTCAGCTTGGCGAGCCGTTGACTTATACCTGTGCGAAACCTCTGAAGAGAGGTTGAGATCTTATGATACGGCTGCAGGATTGCCTGCCGGATGAGTTCGGCTGTTCCCATTGAAACCCGATGAATTATTGATTTGAAATATGAGCTTATTGTCACCAAAAGATAACCTGCTGGCAACATGCTTATCCATTGATATACAAGGGCTGAGTCGGTAAATAGTGGCAGAAGACAATAGGGGAGCAAGCTGCCAGAGCCTGCGGCATCACAATGGATTATGCTCCAAGTGCAGTTCCGCTACAGGAGTCGCGTAGCTTTTGCCACCAATTCACGTGGCGTTTGAGTTCCTTGTCGAGCCGGATATTTAAGCTGTCTTTGTTAGCGGTTTCGGCAAAGAAGTACGCAACACGACTCTCCACCGCGGTTCCCTGATAGAGTTGCTGCAGCAAATCGCCCAAACGGCGTTGAATGTGGCGACTCTGGCTAAGTTGCCGTTGTATTTGCCCGATGAAGTTTTTTACCAATATTCGCTGCAATATCTCCTGACGCTGATTGTTATGGCCTGGGCGGCACAGCAGGCCATCGAGCCGAGGCTCCAACCAATCGTTGAGGCTCGAAAGCCAGAGCAGGCTGACCGCCTGACTGCGCATATTGCGGGCAATAATCCGACTGCGCGCCAATTCAGCCAGTGCCGCATCCAGAGTCTGGGTGTCCAGTGCTTGCCAGGAAAGTTGCCCGACTTGTGCTTTCACTATGTCCGTTTTGAGTTTCACCAGGGCGGCCAGTGCTAATTCTGTTTCGATTAGACCGGCAAGCGGGGATTCGCTGGACAGAGACTCAGTGTCGATAAACAACAGTTTGTCCAGTGCCCTGTCTTGCAGAAGCATCCAATCGAACCAGTCCAGTGCATCTTGTTGCTTTTGCAATAGGGCTTCTGTCAGCAACTGTTTAGTCTGACTTTCTAGCCTGGCGTCTATAAGACAAATCGGCGCGGCTTGAATAAAGGCAAGCTGATACTTAAGCTGCTCGCTGGGCTCTGCGACTCTGCCAAGGCTGGAGTTATGTGCGGCAATTAACTCTCCGAGCCTGCAATGCATTAAGCCAAAGCTTTCCAGCAGTGGCAGTCTGGCTTCCAAAGCTTCAGGTCTATTTGCTGCATTCAGGTTTTGGTCGACTTCAGGTCGATAGTCCGGAGCGATAAAGTTTTGTGCTGTGACTCTCTCAAGCCTTGCGCTGTAATCTTGCCATAGCGATTCGGTATTATCCCGACATGCTGGCAGGGTGAGCAGTATAAGCACTGCAGCAAGGCTGCGATAGACTGTTGAAGGAAAAGGTGTCATGGCAAGCCTTATTGGGAAAAGGGATTGAGCCGGGCGCAAGTAATGTTCTCATACAGTTACTTGACCATAAGTTTTATAGATTGTGATCCAAGAGGCTAAGCCCTGCCAAGCTGTCGTAACTAATACAACGTAGCGTTACGCAGACTCGTGCAGAATTGTGCTTGCTGCTATCAGTTGTTTTTGAGCGCCGTTTAACCTTGTGTAAAGCGTCGTTGGCTTTTTCACCAAGATCTTTCTGCGCAAATTTGCTACAATGATTGCTCGCTTTTTTATTGACCTTCCCCCGGAAATTTTTTGCCCGGGGATGATCTGCTTACCCAGACACGACTGCATAGCTACCGCCAATCTGCCGCGGCCGGGGAACTTTTCCCTCAGCAAAAGGCTTTTGAGTAAGACGGTACTCTACAGTCTGACCTTCTGTACTTGCTTGCGGCAAGAGGTTAATCAAGAAGGCGAAGCTACTGCCCGGGCTGCCACGGGCAAGGTCGGGCCCGTCAGGACCTTGGATTCATAGTCAGAAGCGACCCATCGGAGGTAAATGCATTATGACAATAGCTGACGTATTGACAGAGAAACACTCACCACTTTATCACACCGAAGACAAGACAGTTGTCTCCCACACCCAGCGGGATGAAGGCGACTGGATCCAACATACTCTGATGCTGGAAAATTGTGATGCGCCTTTTCGCTTCAAACGCCCTAAAAAATACCGTTCATTGAAAGGTTCCCGAGTGTCGGTCGACTATTACCCGCAAACAACCATAGTAGCCGGTTTTGAAATGGAAACCATGAAGGTGGTGCGGATCCGTCGCTGCTGAAAAAAAACTGCTGGAAGTTCTCTACAAATGTTAATATTTGGTGTGTTTCCGGTGGATGTTCTCTGAACCCGGGGCTATAACCCGGGTAGAACCCACCCAAATCATGCCTTGTAAGGATATTCCGGCCACATGAAGCTCGCTGCAACAGCCTACGTTAACTCCTTGCTCCAGCTGTCGTTGACCACCCTCTGCCGACTTTTTGTCATTTTGCCCCTGTTCCTGCCGACAACGGGCCAAAGCCAGGCCGCTGAAGATACGCACTCGGATACCGCTCAGCAACCCGCAAGAGAACTGGTTATTGCCAACTCCAATTCCTGGAAACCCTTTTCATATTTGAATGATGCCGGTGAACCGGCCGGGATCCTGGTGGATATCTGGCAGGAATATGCCAAGGCCAATAGGGTCGAAGTCCGCTTTATATTGACAGATTGGCAAGGTTCGCTGGATCTGGTTCGCAGTGGTCAGGCCGATATCCACGCCGGGCTGCTTTGGTCTCAGGACAGGGAACATTACCTGGATTATGCTCAGGGTTTGCTGGGGATCGAGAGTCAACTGTTTTTCAGTCAAGGGTTACTCGGTACCGAGCCGGACGGCTACCTGATCAACGGCGGTGAAGTCGGCGTTGTCCGTGGCGGCTATGAAGAGACGTTTGTGCGTCAGAAATACCCGAAGGCCAGCGTGCTGACTTATGCCAGCAACGATCTAATGTTAAAGGCCGCCTTTGCCGGCAGGTTAAAGGCATTTGTTGCCGATCTGCAGGTCGCCAACTTCTATCTCTATACCTCACGCGAGCCGGCGCGTTTTATTCCAGTCCGCCATCTTTACAGTGCCCAAATTCGTCCGGCTGTCAAAGAGGGGCAGAGCGCCTTGCTGGAAGAGATCCGCCAGGGACTGGCCCGGATCCCAGATTCCGAATACCAAAGGATCCTCAATCGCTGGATGTATGTGGAAACTGTCTATCCACGCTATCTGCTGCAAGGCTTGCTTGGGATACTTCTGCTCGGGATCCTGGTGTATGTGTTTATGCTGCGCCGTACCGTGGCGGCGCGCACCGCCGAGCTTGAGGCTGCCAATGCCGAGCTGGCTCACCTGGCGGCTACAGATGGGCTTACCGGTATCGCCAATCGGCGGGCATTTATGGATGCGCTCGAACAAGCCTGTGATGGCCGTGGTTATGACAGTCTGACCTTGTTACTGTTTGATATAGATGATTTCAAGCGGATTAATGACAGTTATGGTCATCATGTGGGTGATGAGGTCATTTGCCAATTGACGCAAATGGTAGTGGCCATCTTGCCGGAGGGACGCGTATTTGGCCGCATAGGCGGTGAGGAGTTTTGTATTCTGCAGCTGGGCATGACAGAAGCCGAGGCCAAGACCCTGGCCACCCGGCTGCTTTTGTCGGTAGACAGAGAGCCATTTGCCACCAAGGCCGGCAAATTGCCCCTCAGTATCAGCATAGGTGCCGTGTATGCCAAACCCGGTGCCCGGGATGCCCAGTCTGTGCTGGCCGACGCCGACCGCTTGATGTATCAGGTCAAGGCGTCCGGGCGTAACGATCTCCTGTTTAGGCGGATCTGATAGTAATGGCATTCCAGGCTCGTATCCCGAGCCTTAGTTAGTAAACAACTCTCTTTAAGAGTCAGTCAAGTACCATAAGTAGTCTGTACTCATCCAAAGCGTATTGGTCTGTCATGCCGCTGATATAATCCTGCAGCAAACGACACCTGTGGTAAAACTCAGGATACTGATTGGCTTCAATGGCCCTTTTATAGGTGGCCAGGTGCTTGCCAGGCAGCTTATGGAACAACCGGGTTTCGATAAGAGCTGTCTTGGGCAGGCCTTGTACCAGTTTGCTAAACTCATCTTCGCTCAATGCCAGCAGGGAGCGATAGTTATCCAGTAAGCCTGTGATGATCCTGTATCCCTGCAGCTCAAGTTTCTCCACTTCCCGATGGCAAAATACCTGCTTGATAGCAACTTGCTTGAGGGTTTCTGTAATGGCGTGTTCGTAGCCGCCATCTTCAAGCAGCGACTCGTTCAAGTTGCCGTGGTACACAGCTTCAATGTTGTCGATAAAGCGCTTGGCGGCGTGATTGACCAAAGGGTGGATCAGTCGAACGCGGAGGAAGGTAAAAAACTGGCTCTGTTGGTTGATTGCCAGGTGGCGGGCGCTGCTGTCTGCCGCCTCAATCGATTTGCTCATAAAGTCTTTGTGTCCGAGAGCGCCTTGCTTGACCGCAATTTGCCGTTGGTACTCGGCTATCAGACTCTGTTTTAGGGTATCCAGCTCTATGATGCCTTTTTCCACTGCGTCTTCAATGTCGGCCAGGCAATATGAGATGTCATCGGCGGCCTCCATGATGTAACTCACCGGGTGGCGACAACCGGGTGCCATCTCCATGGCTTGAGTCAGTTCGGCAACAAACCTGGACTCACTGGCGTAATAACCGACTTTTTTCATCAGATAGCTTTGCTCAGGATTGGCTTTATCTTTCACAAGCGTACCCGGACGGGTGTATTTCAAAATGCCGGCCAGTTGACTGTAGGTGAGATTGAGCCCGAGCAAGGTGTGGATCAAACGAATGCCTTGGGCATTGCCTTCAAAATGGGATAAGTCTTGGATCAACTCAGGATACCCGGAATCGAAACCCGAAGGCGCCAGAGAAACAAGGTTGCGCTTGAACCAATCACTGATCGCGGCCTCACCGAAGTGACCAAAGGGTGGATTGCCCACATCGTGCATCAGGCAGCTCATCTCCACCAGGGTTTCCAATTGCCGTTCCAGATATTGCAAGCCCCAGCGCTCGGCGTCTGACCCCAAGAGCTTGAATATCTTCTGTGCAATAAAGCGGCCTACCTGCTGAACTTCCATCGAGTGTGTCAAACGGCTTCGTACAGCGGCATTGCGTTCAAGCGGAAACACCTGGGTCTTTTGCTGCAGACGGCGGATGGCGGCCGAGTTAATGATGCGGCCACGATCGCTTTCCAGCGCCAGCTGCAATTTTTCTGGATTGTCTACCCGAGTGTCTTCCGGTTTACCAAAGGGACGCTGCGCAGTAATTTTGCGGCGAAAATCTATCTCAGAATGCATGTCAGACACCGAGAGAACCTCCAACAAGTGGTTGCCTAAGCAAGAAAATGACTTGGAATCCGTATGTTACTCCAATGTGCCACAGTTTATCCCATGGGGCCAATTTGTGACACTCAATGTAAATTTGCGATGAGTACGATAGCGTCTTCAGTCATCGCAGAGTACTATCCTGAAAAATCCTTTCTCAGAGATGTGTTAATGCTCAAGTCCTTAAGTGTGATGTTGCTGCTTATTTTGGCTGCAACGCTCGGTTTTCTGATGTTCCATGGCGATGATGCCATGCCGGACAGGCTCAAAGGGGAGTGGACCACAGGTTGTCTCAGTGACGGTAAACTGGGTAAAGAGTTTGTCATGCGCTTTGAGGAAAACCGCTACCACAGTGTCGCCAATCTTTATGACAACAACCAATGTACAGGGGCGCCGCTGAGCCAAATCAAGGGCAGTGCCTATATCGAGTCCATAGGCGGCAAAGTCACCACTTGTGAAGGCCAGGAAGCGGATGAGGCGATGCTGTATTGGGATGAACTCGGTGATGCCAAAGCTTTTGTCTATTACATCAATGAGCAAGGTGAGCTGTTAACCGGCCGACCCAACGAAGACAAGAGTGCTAAGGCTCACTGGTGTCTCGATAAGGACGCCAAGTTTCACCGCCGTTGATAGCAGATTTAGGGGGCGAGTATTTGGAAGCGCCCCCAATGATTTGAGCTTCATTGGCTTTACACCATTCTCGATAACAACCCTTTTCAGCCATCCGTCAGGCTATGCCGATGTTGGGCAATATCTAGCTCCCATTAACCAATTCATTCACTGCCGCACGGCTAGTGCACCCTAGTGGGCCAAACTTGGGGCTGTACTGCTATATCGGATATATCAGAGGGTTCGGATCCATTCAACTTAGAGTGACGTTTTCCGCCGCAGCCAGAGTAAATCTCTGGCTGCGGCGGCTATCTTTGCTTAATCGTATGACGATAGCTGTAATAAGTCCGCATGATTCATCATAGGCACCATTACGCCTTTGATATTGACGCGAACCCGGCGTTGATAGGCGTCTTCAAACTCATGATTATAGAGCTTGGTCTTTCTTACACAGTTACCTTGCCGTATGACGCGGGCACCCTTTTGGTAGTTGGCTATACCACCAGGATTACCTGTTACCCGGCCAACAGCTTTGCGCGCCTGTTTAGGGTTTTCGCCCTCTGTGTCGGTCCACAAATGTAGCATTTCGGAGTTGCGGGCTGATTTATCTTTGCGCACCGCTCTGTTGAAAACCAAATACCGTACCTGAAATAGTTCCATAGAGGCGCAGAGTTTCAGCCATTCATCGGAAAAGCTGTCAGCGATTGCCTTGGTGAGGGGATCTATATCAGCCACTTGAGTGCTGCGATGGGCGATAACATCCAGGTCGACATTGTTGCAAACAACCCCCAAGCGTTCTTGCCAGGCTCGTTCAAAGGTCATTCTGTCTACCAGTGTCATTTTGACCAAAGTGGCCTTGAGTTCGTTGTAGCAGCTATCGGAAAAATCGAGCTTCACTTGCGTCTTAACATCTTCCCATGGCTGCGCACTATCTTTCCAAAGGGAATAATGTTGTTTTTGGAACTTATTCAGTTGCTTGACTTCGATTTCTGTCAGCGGCTCGGGCAGCCAAAGTTGTAAATAATGCTCGTTTAGTTCGTCGTATTGATCGTCCACCAAACAGCGTATTCCCTGTTGCTTTAACAATTCCAGTACGTGTTGATGGGCAGCATTAAACTTCAGATTCATATTGAATTACGTCCTGTGTAATTTGGCCGCACACGCTAGCGAGTTTTTCGATGCAAATCAAGTGGTCATGCCTATTTGAACCTTCTGCAATGCCATGCAACCGGCCTTCCAAAAATCATAATTGAGCAGGGGTTATCGTTCTGCCTTCTCAACAAAAGCCGTATTTTATCTGGCAATGGGAGCTATCAAGCGAACATGGAGGATTTAACCAGAGGCTTAAAGCGGGCTGCAAACTGTAACAAAGCATGTCTCTTTAGCAACAATTGCTGAAAAGTCGTCGCGTCCATGATTTACTTGCGCACTATGCACCCGAAAAACCGATAAGAATTCAAATTTCCAACAAACGGGTGCCGGGAAGGAAAATAATATGAAAAAACTCACCCTTTGCCTGGCGGTGTCATTGGCGCTGACAGGGCTGTCTGCATGCCAAACCCAAGGCTCTCCCGAGGCGATGGCGTCCAAAGTCTCTGCTGCTGTAAAACAAGATCAGAACCAAGCGTTCAGTGCGTTCAGTCAAAGCTTTATCGATTCGCTATGGCAGGTTGCGCCGACCTGGGCACTCTATAACGGCTTTCATCAATACGATGGCAAACTCCTGGTACCGGATGCGAACAGCCGCACCGCGACGTTGAACTTTATTCAGCAACAGCGCGCCAAGATGGCGAGCTTTGATTTTGCGGCGCTGACAGCGGCTAACCTGATTGACTATCGTTTGATTGAAAATGTCCTCGGCAGCATGGAGTGGGAAATCAAGCGCTTCAAGTCCTGGCAGTGGGACCCATCCAGTTACAATGTGGCCGGTGGTTTTGCGCAAATCATCAATGAGGACTTTGCACCTTTGGATCAAAGGTTGCGGTCTGCATTGGGCCGATTGGAAAATGTGCCAGCCTATTACCTGGCGGCGCAGCAAAACATAGATAATCCTACTCTGGAGCACACAGAGTTGGCCATCATGCAAAATCAGGGTGCCTTTACTGTATTGTCCGATGAGCTGCTCGCCAAGGTGAACGCCTCCGGCCTGAGCGCTGATGAAAAGGGGTTATTCAAGCAAAGAATGGATAAAGCCGTGGTTGCTATCGAAGGGCATATCCAATTTCTGAAACAGCTGGAGCAGCAGCTCAAGCGCGAAGGTAGCCGTAGTTTCCGGATAGGTGAAGCGCTCTATGAGGAGAAGTTTGCCTTCGATATTCAGGCTGGTATGAGCGCCAAGGCCCTCTATGAAAAAGCGCTGGCCGATAAGACCAGGGTTCAGGGCGAAATGGCGAAAATTACCGATAAGCTCTGGAGCAAGTATTTCCAGGAGCCCAAGCCGCAAGACGAGAAGAAGGCTATCAGGCAGTTGATCGACAAGCTTTCGGCCCGGCATGTAAAGCGGGAAGATTTTGTGGCCGAGGTGAGGGCGCAGATCCCCGAGCTGGTGAAGTTTGTCAATCAACACGACTTGGTGACTCTGGATCCGAAAAAGCCTTTGGTGGTCAGGGAAACTCCTGAATATATGCGGGGTTTTGCCGGAGCCTCCATCAGTGCTCCCGGCCCTTATGAGAAGGGCGGCAACACCTATTACAACGTGACACCCCTCGATGGCATGACCGACGAGCAGGCCGAAAGTTACTTGCGCGAATATAACCACTGGATATTGCAGGTACTGAACATACATGAGGCGATCCCCGGCCATTACACCCAGCTGGTGTATTCCAATGAGTCACCGAGCCTGGTCAAGAGCCTGTTTGGCAACGGTGCCATGGTGGAAGGTTGGGCCGTTTATGCCGAGCGTATGATGCTGGAACAGGGCTATGGCAACTTTGAGCCGGAAATGTGGCTGATGTACTACAAGTGGAACCTCAGGGTGATTTGCAACACCATTCTGGACTACAGCATTCAGGTCAAGGGGATGACTGAAGAGCAGGCCATCAAGCTGATGATTGAAGAAGCCTTCCAGCAGCAAGCCGAGGCGGAAGGTAAATGGCGCCGGGCAACACTGAGCCAGGTACAGTTGACCAGCTATTACGCCGGATATCGTGAAATTTACGACTTAAGGGAAGAGCTCAAACAGCAGCAAGGCAAGGCGTTTGATCTCAAGAGGTTCCACGAAAGCTTCCTCAGCTATGGCAGTGCCCCGGTCAAGTACATCAGTCAATTGATGCAAGACAAGTAGCAAAGGCCGGCGTAAGCCTTGTACTGCATGGCTTACGTCAGAAGAGAGGGCTTGATCGCCGCTTGCCCAATTGCCTATAGGGACAGTTTGACCATCTGTCCCTTTTTCATTATTCCTTCTGTGTGATCCTGCGCACTTTAGCCAGTACTAAAGGAGGATTTTGCTAGCTCGGTTAGGTTAACTATGTTAACGTAAATGGTAATGGTTCTTATTTGAGAATTGTGTTGACGGAAATGACGAAAATTTTATTAGTGGATGATGACCTGGAGTTCAGGGACTTGCTCAAAGAAGCACTGGAGGGCGAGGGGCACGATGTTGTTTGTGCCGCTGATGGTTTGGATGCGCTGATGAGACTCGACACTTTTACTCCGGATGTTATCTTGCTCGACTTAATGATGCCCAAACTCAATGGCTTTGAGATGTTGCTTGCCCGTAAGGACAACACTCCTGTCATAGTGATCTCGGCTATCGACAGTGAAGAAGAAAGGATCAAAGGTTATGAACTGGGGGCAGACGATTTTCTGAGTAAGCCATTCAGTGTCAAAGAACTGCTGGTGCGGATTCAGGCGCTCATAAGAAGGATCAATATCAGTAAAGGGCAGGACACCGCCGATCTTACGCTCAACAAACATATTCAGTTTGACGAAACTGATTACACTGTGGCCATTGCCGATCAGCAGCTATCCTTGACCCAGACAGAATTTCGCCTGTTTAAGTACCTGTTTGAACGCAAGGGACAAGTGGTTACCAAGCAGGAGCTGCAGCGACGAGTGCTAAAAAAAGAACTGGGGCGGTTTGACCGTAATCTGGATATGCATATCTCCAATACCCGGCGAAAACTGGAACAGACCCGTTTGCCAAGAAGCCTTATCAATACGGTGCGCGGCCAGGGATACAGCTTCAGCCTTTGGTAAGATGCTTTAAACCCTACTGATTTCCCCCTCGAATACCAGAGCCTGTTTCGGCCGCGTTTTCAAGCGCGGTCGATTTGGTTTATCCTATAGCCCACTTGCGTGAGCCTTCCCAGGCTCCACACCCTATAAAAGCAATGAAGGAAAACATCATGCGGATCAGCGCGAATTTTGATGGTGGCAATATTCAGGTCATCAGTCTTGATAACAAGGACGACATCAGACTGGCGATCCGCCCGGATCACGGCGGAGAGTTCTACCAGTGGTTCAATTTCCGTTTTGAAGGCCAGGTAGGAAACAGCTACACCCTCAATATCATCAATGCCGGCAGCGCTTCCTATCCCAAAGGTTGGGAGAACTATCAGGCCGTTGCCAGCTATGATCGCCAGCACTGGTTCCGCCTGCCGACCAAGTATGATGACGGCAAATTGAGTATCAATGTGGAATTGGACGCCGATGCGATTCAGATAGCCTATTTTGCACCTTACAGTTATGAACGCCACCTGGACCTGCTCAGTACAGTACAGGTGCATCCTGAAGTGAGCCTGGAGCACCTGGGTCTGACCCTGGATGGTCGCGATCTGACGCTGGTCAAGGTGGGTGACGGCGATAACAGCAAGCGCAATATCTGGATCACAGCCCGTCAGCACCCAGGGGAAACCATGGCCGAATGGCTGGTGGAAGGTTTGCTGTATCGATTGCTGGACTCGGATGACCCTGTCTCCAAACAGTTGCTGGATAAGGCCAACTTCTATGTTGTACCCAACATGAATCCGGACGGCAGCGTCAGAGGCCATCTGCGTACCAATGCCGCCGGTGTAAACCTAAATCGTGAGTGGCAAACGCCAAGCCTTGAGAAGAGCCCCGAGGTGTACCATGTGGTACAAAAGATGAAAGAAACCGGCGTGGACCTCTTCTATGACGTCCACGGTGATGAAGGTCTGCCTTATGTGTTCCTGGCAGGCTGTGAAGGCATTCCTTGTTGGGATGAGCGCTTGACTCAGCTGCAGCAGGAATTTGCTTCGGCGCTCTTGCTGGTTAGCCCGGATTTCCAGAGCGAACATGGTTATGAAAAGGACGAGCCAGGCAAGGCCAACCTGACCATAGGTTCCAACTGGGTCGGCGAAACCTTCAACTGCCTGTCAAATACTCTGGAAATGCCATTTAAAGATAATGATAATCTGGCAGATCCGCTGGTGGGTTGGTCCCCCGAGCGTTGCCTATACCTGGGTGAAGCCTCATTGACCGCCATGCTGGCCGTCGTGGACAAACTCAGGTAAGGAGCAGCTATGGCACTGGTTGAATGCCCTTTATGCCACAAGCGGATCTCCAGTAAGGCACCCAGTTGCCCACACTGCAGTTCCAAACTGGGACCCAACACCGAGTCGCTGTCGAGGATCAGCCATATTCAGCAGTCGACCAAACTGATGAACCAGAGCTTTTTGGCCTTGACCCTGTTTATCGCCGGGGTGGTCATCTGGTTTTGGGGGGGAGAAGTCGCCGAAGGCAATCGAGCTATCGCCGGTGCCGCCTGCTTTACGCTCGGTTTTGTGGGTTACCTGATAACCCGGGTACGTATTATTTTGCACAAGCGGAAAAGTGTATGACAGATATCAACAAAGTGATTGAAGAGATGCCGGTTGAAGTCTATGAAAGACTGCGCAGCGCCGCCGAGATAGGTAAGTGGGAAGATGGTACTGTGCTGACCGAGGAGCAGCGGGAAAACACGCTGCAACTGGTGATGCTCTACCAAGCCAGGCGTTTGGATCAAACCGAGCACTTCACCATAGGCGCCGGTGGGCAGATCAACGAACTGTCCAAGGCGCAGCTGAAAAAGCAGTTTCGTGGTGAGAGTATTGCTGAATTCAAAGAATCTGATCTGTAATTAATTACTTGGATTCTATTTGTAAAAAAGCCCTGTATATACAGGGCTTTTTGCTATCAATTAAATTCAGTCTGCCGTGAGTTCGCCACAGAGGTTTTGCTGCATCTGCCGTCTTATCTCTTCTGTGCCCAGCCCTTGGGAGAGCAGGTAGTGCAACTTGGTCAAGGCGGCTTCCGTGGTCATATCGGCGCCACTGATAACGCCTGCCTTGGCCAGGGCGTTGCCTGTGGCATAACCGCCCATATTGACTTTTCCCTGCAGACACTGGGTCAGATTAATAAGCACTGTGCCCTTGTCGTTGGCCCGCTTGAGGGTTTCCAGCAAGGCGGGATCCTGCGGTGCATTGCCGACACCATAGGTCAGTAATATCAGGGCTTTTACCGGTTGCTGCAGTATGTTGTTGAATACCTCGGTGGAGATCCCGGGATACAGAGTGACCACACCTATGGGATGAGGAGTAATGGGCGCCACTTTCAAGGGCTTATCGCAGGGCGGCGCAATTTTTCCGGCCCGCAGGCGAATTTTGATCCCGGCTTCCAGCAATAAAGGGAAGTTCGGCGAGGCAAAGGCATCGAAGCCGTCGGCATGGGCCTTGGTAGTGCGGTTGCCGCGGAATAGCTTATTGTTGAAGAACAGGCAAACCTCGGCAACCGGATAATTGGCCGCGATATACAAGGCATTGAGCAGATTGGTCTGGCCGTCTGAGCGCAGCTGTGACAGCGGAATTTGCGAGCCGGTGACGATAACCGGCTTACCGAGATCCTGCAGCATGAAAGACAGTGCCGATGCGGTAAACGCCATGGTGTCTGTGCCGTGAAGAATGACAAAGCCATCGTACTTGTCATAGTTGGCCTGAATGTCGTCGGCTATCATCTGCCAGTGGCTGGGGGCCATATTGGAAGAGTCTATCAGCGGACAATATTCCTGGATCACGAACGTCGGCATCTCTTCATGGAAAAACTCCGGCATGGAGTTGACGCATTCTGTCAGGAAGCCGGCGACCGGGGCAAAGCCGTTACTGGTTTTTTGCATCCCTATGGTGCCGCCCGTGTATGCGACATAGATGGACTTTTTTTTGTTCATAATCTGGCTTTAGTTTTCACTGGGGCAAAAGAGAGGCCGGATTATAGCAAATCAAGCCCGGCAGCATAAGGCACAAAAAAGCCCGGCGAGCCGGGCTTTCAGGATTATCAGTAACTGCAGTTATCACAGTAGAGATAGACGCCGTTAGGGTCGTCAAAGGCGGCAAACTCTTCCAGTACCTTGCTCCATTGAGTCAGCAGTTTTTCCAGCACGCTGGACTGCTTGACGCTGTGGGGCAGATAAGCGGAGACACTGGCGAACATCTCCTGAATGAAGAGTTGCTCAGGTGTCAGCTCCTGCTCTATCACTCGGCTATCGAACTTATCCAGTCCGGCCATTTCGGCGGCCTTGGCGATGGCGCTATCGAGATCGCCCAGTTCATCCACCAGACCCAGCTCCAGAGCTTTCTTGCCGGACCAGACGCGGCCCTGGGCAATCTTATCCACCTGTTCGAGTGTCATATTGCGCTCGTTGGCGACCAGCGAGATAAAGTCTTTGTAGCCGCGTTCGATATGGCGCTGTATCACCGCCTTGACGCCATCGGAAAGTGGCCGGGTAACAGAGAGACCGGCCCAGTCGGAGGTGGCCACTCCATCAGTATTGACACCGATTGAAGACAGAGAGTCCTCGAAGGTGGTTATCATGCCGAAAATGCCGATGGATCCGGTCAGGGTAGTGGGGTTGGCATAGATATAATCGGCGCTGGCCGAAATCCAGTAACCACCGGAGGCCGCCATGCTGCTCATGCTGACTACCACAGGCTTACCGGCTTTCTTCAATGCCAGCACTTCCTGACGAATTTGCTCGGAAGCAAAGGCGCTGCCGCCGGGGCTGTCGACCCTGAGCACTACGGCCTTGATAGTGTCATCGAAGCGGGCCTTACGCAGCAGGGCAGAGGTACTTTCACCGCCGATATCACCGGCAGGTTGACTGCCGTTGAGAATATTACCCTTGGCCACTATGATGCCCACTCCTTCGGTGGGTACCAGCGCCGGCAGTGGTGCCATCAGCTTGGCATAGTCGTAGTAGCTGACCTGCTTGAAGCTATCTCCTTCCTTGCTTTTGCCTACCAGGTCCAACATCGCCAGGCGGAAGTCTTCAGCGCTGGCCAGTTTATCAACCCACTTGAGGTTAACCGCCATGGTTCCGGAATCGCCATCGGCTTGTTCCAGTTCTGCCAAATAAGCTGTGGCATTAAGGCCAAGGCTGGATTTGTCTATGCCGCGATTGGCGGCCACAGTGTCTGTGTAACTGCCCCAGATGTCGTTGAGCAGGACAGAGTTGGCTTCTTTCGCCGCTTCTGACATGTCATCACGGATAAAGGGCTCAACCGCTGACTTGAAAGTGCCGACACGGAAAATGTGCGCCTTGATTTTTAACTTATCCAGTGCCGACTTATAGTATTGGCGGTAGCGGCTCAGGCCATCTACCGCCACCATGCCCTCAGGGTTGAGGTAAACAGTATCGGCAAAACTCGCCAGGAAATACTGATTCTGATCATAATAGTTACCTATGGCGACCACAGGCTTTCCACTATCTTTGAATTCGTTGAGTGCCTGGCCTATGGCGCTGAGCTTACTCAGACCACCGTATTGCAACTCGGACAGATCCAATACCAGAGCCTTGATCCGCTTGTCATTGGTGGCGCTGTGAATGGTATAGAGCACATCACTCAATAAGATTTCGCCGTTGACATCGGGTCCTTTGCTTTGGCTTAACATCGCCTCGAACGGGTCAACCTGGCGCTTTTGATCCACTATGCCGCCGGCCAGGTTCAGTACCAGCGCCGAGCCATCCTCAACTTGGATTTCATCACTGCTGACCATGGCGATGACCACGGCTATCAAAGCGATGAAGAATAGCGGGAAGAACACTATGTTCAACACCAGCTTGCGAATGAAGTTGATCACATTCCAGATCAACATCAGGGTATTCTTGGTTGTCAGGGGTTTTGCGGACATAGCCACTCCATTTTTCCATGCATTCCGTTAATGCTAACTGAAAATAGCTGCAACGGGAAAATACATTTGTAAGTGATTTTATTCCTGAGCTTTCACTGCTTTAGCCGATGAGTCGCCGGCGGCCAATGCTTTATGTTGAGCTTGATGGCGGCTCAGGTTATGCTGATTTAAATCACTTGTTTAAAAAGGATGTTTTAATGTCGGGCTTTCCTCATTTATTAGAACCCTTGGATCTGGGGTTTACCCAGCTGAGAAACCGGGTACTCATGGGTTCCATGCATACCGGGTTGGAAGAAGAAAAGGGCGGTTTTGAGAAACTGGCACACTTCTACAAGGAGCGGGCGCTGGGTGGTGTGGGTTTGATTGTCACCGGCGGCATAGCGCCCAACTTTCGCGGCCGTTTGGCACCCAATGCCTGTCAGCTGAGCTTTCCCTGGCAAGTGGGCAAACACAAAATCGTTACCCGAGCTGTACATGAGGGCGGCGGCAAGATCTGTATGCAGATCCTTCATGCCGGCCGTTACGGCTATCATCCTTTTTCGCTGGCACCGAGCAAGGTCAAGTCACCCATTACCCCATTTACGCCGAGCGCCATGTCGTTGCGGCAAATCCGCTGCACCATAAAGGATTATGCCACTTCTGCCGAACTGGCCAAACGGGCCGGTTATGATGGCGTAGAGGTGATGGGCTCTGAAGGCTATCTCATCAATCAGTTCATCTGCGAGCGGGTCAATCAGCGCAGTGATGAGTACGGCGGCAGTTTTGCCAACCGTATTCGCCTGCCACTGGAAATTGTTCGCGCTATCCGCGCCAAGGTTGGTCCCGAGTTCATCATTATCTTTCGTCTGTCTATGTTGGATCTGGTCGACAAGGGCTCAAGCCTCGAGGAGGTCATTGAGCTCGGCAAAGCGCTGGAACAAGCCGGTGTCACTATCATCAATACCGGCATAGGTTGGCATGAAGCCAGGATCCCGACCATAGCCACCAGCGTACCCAGAGGCGCCTTTGCCTGGGTCACTGAACGTTTGAAAAAAGAACTCAGTGTTCCTTTGGTGGCTACCAACAGGATCAATACGCCTGAGATAGCCGAGCAGATCCTCGCCTCGGGGCAGGCGGATATGGTGTCTATGGCCAGGCCCTTCCTGGCCGATCCTGAGTTTGTCAACAAAGCCGCGACCAATCAAAGCGAAGCCATCAATACTTGCATCGGCTGTAATCAGGCTTGTCTCGATCATACCTTCTCGCTCAAGCGTGCTACTTGCCTTGTTAATCCAAGAGCCTGCTATGAGACAGAGATTAATTTCCCCAAAACTGAGTCCCCCAAACGCCTGGCGGTGATGGGCGCGGGCCCGGCTGGGATGGCATTTGCTGTCTACGCCGCTGAGCGGGGGCACAAGGTGACCTTGTTTGAAGCCCGAGATGAAGTCGGTGGCCAGTTTAACCTGGCGCGCAAGATCCCAGGTAAAGAGGAATTCAACGAAACCATACGCTACTTCAAGAATCGCCTCGCACATTTTAAGGTGGACTTGCGTTTGAATACGCCGCTCAACGCCTCGGTGCTCAGGGATGAACCTTTTGATGAGTTGGTGGTTGCCAGTGGTGTCTTGCCAAGAGAGCTCAACTTGCCCGGGTTTGATTCTCCCAAGGTGGTCAGCTATCAACAGGTGCTGCAGGGCGAGGTGGAAGTCGGCCAGCGGGTGGCACTTATCGGCGCCGGCGGCATAGGTTTTGACTTGGCGCATTTCCTCGGCGAGCAGGAGTCCAGTACGCTGGAGCCGGAACGTTGGTATCGTCAGTGGGGCATAGACACAAGTTACGCCGAGCGCGGCGGACTGGCCAAACAAGCACAGGCGTATGCTCCGGCCAGAGAGCTGTATTTGTTGCAACGCAAGAAGAGCAAGCTGGGTAAAGGCTTAGGTAAGACCACGGGCTGGATCCATCGCATGGTGCTTAAGCAGCACAAGGTGACAGAGCTCAGTGGGGTCAGCTATGAGCGCTTTGATGACCAGGGATTGCACATACTGATTGATGACAAGCCGCAGCTGCTGCCTGTGGATACTGTGGTGATCTGCGCAGGTCAGGAATCCAACCGTGTGCTGTTGCCGGAACTGGAAGAGTGCGGCTTGCCAATGCACCTCATTGGCGGCGTTGATGTCGCTGCCGAGTTGGATGCCAAACGCGCCATTCGTCAGGGTGCAGAATTGGCGATGAGGATCTAGTCTCTAACCGGGTTTAACTCCCCGCCACGGCGGGGATTTTTTTGCTTTACTTATAACCTTATTGTCGAAAAGTGGACATACAACAGCATCGGATTGGGGAGATATCAATGATGAAAACTACCATGGCGAGTAGCTGCGCGCTGGCGCTGTTGACCGGCTTGAGTTTAGTGGCAACCGCCGCTGGTGCAGATAATCCGGTTTCCGTTGAAACGCCTGCCTATGATAAGGCGCTGGCCCATGCACTCGGTGCCGATCAATATGGTATGAAACCTTATGTGATGGCGTTTTTAAAGGCGGGTCCCAATCGAAGTGGCAGCAAAGAACAGCGCGCCGAGCTTCAAAGAGCGCACATGAGCCATATTCAGCGTTTGGCGCAAGAGGGCAAACTCGTGTTAGCCGGGCCCTTTATCGATGGCGGCGAGTGGCGGGGGATTTATATCTTTGATGTCGCCAGTTTGGCTGAGGCTGAAGCCTTGACGGCCAGCGATCCTGCGGTTCAGGCCGGTAGCCTTATCATGGAACTTAAAGCCTGGTACGGTAGTGCGGCATTGCTGGAGGTCAACCGTATTCACACCCGAATAGCCGAGTCACAGCCTTGAGTGACAAGCTTCGATAGCAACACTAAATGAGCGTTTCAAAGCCGTTTGAGAATATCTTTCTGCACTGAGCTCAACCCGGGCGGCGGTAAAAAACCGCCCAAGCCGCGTTCGATACGCAGATGCTGCAAATCCAGTGCCCGGGTCAGGGGCACGAAGAGGGCGCCGGGATGAAGGATATATTCGCTCACCAGGTTGAAGCCACCGCCACAGATAACTCTTTGATACTGCCAGCCAATATCTGAGGCCGGGTATAGCTGCAGCCGGGTTAATCCGGGTTTGTGCTCTTTGTTGTTGCAGTTGTTGAAGTCGCTCAGAGCACTCTTATCAAGGGGTTTGCTATCAAGGGGGGCGCTATTAAAGCCTGCATCAGCGCTTGGGTGCGGCGGCGCAATAATATCTATCTCTTCTCCCGCCTTTGCGGCGTGTTCAAGCAGCAAAGCCTGCTCGGCAAGGCTTCCCGAGTGGATCACCAGAGTCTGTTTAGGCTTTTCAAGACCCTTTGGGGTTGCATCTTGGGACTTGTCTTCGCCGAGTAACGGCAGCCAGAAGCGTGGGCCCGTTTGATTGGAGAGCGCCTGTTCCTGCTCCGGGGTCGGCCATTCACAAAACCAGATTTGCTGAAAACGGGGAATATGGGCAACGCGCTGGCGATAGACATTCCAGTTGAGCAATCTGGCGATATAGACAAGTTTGCCAGGCAAGGGGATATCACCAAGCTCGCCCCAAATGCCCCCGGGAAAGGCATCTATCAGCATGAGCCGACACGCTTGTTGCTTGTTGAGCGATGCCAGTAACTGCTTGAGCCAGGCGCTGAGTTCGGCTCGGCTTTGAAGCCTGGTCGGCAGACTTAAGTGTTGAATGCCCTTTGGTAGCAGCGTGTCGACCGCTAACGGCAGTGGACTTGTGATCACCAACGCTTGCTGCGCCTTGATAAAGCCGAGCACTTTCAGTGCCCGGCTCAAGTGCCCGAGCCCGCCGCCGGGGGCGTAATAGATAAGCATCAGTGATTCGCCGTTTGAGCGACCAGTGTCTTGATGGCAGCCAAATAACGCTCGGCTTCAGCCTCGGCGCTGCACTGACTCAGTACCGTTTGGTACAAAGCCTGGCTCTTGGCGGCGCGAATCGAAGCCGTATCGGTTTGCCAACGCACCAACGCATCCAAAAGAGACTCCGCCGAAGTTGGATGAAACAGATAACCTGAGTCCGTTTGGCCGAGGAGATTATGGGCCGCGTCACTGTCAGTCAAACGGTCATCGAAGACATGCTTTTCGCGCTCATGCAGGCTGTCGAAGATAAGATCGGCCATACCGCCGCAGCAGGCGCCGAGCACAGGGATGTTAAGCGCCGCCGCCTCCAGCAGTACATTGGGGGTTCCCTCATAGAAAGAGGGAATAGCGATAAGGTCGCATACCAGATAACGGCTTATCAGCTGATACCTGTCAAGAAACGGCTCCAGGGTGTAACTGCCCTCGGGCAGGGTCTGCAACAGCTCGGCGGCGCTTTCATCCAGCTCGCCAATCAGCAACAGATGGCAGTTGTGTACCAAGGGGCTGCGTTTGAAGGTCTCGATAAAAAAGGCCAAACCTTTTTTCTCTTTCAAATGGCCGAAAAGGCCAATCACTGGCTGACTGGGATTTTCCAGGTTATTGGAACGCCAGGCTTTGGCTTGCTCTTTATCCAGCGGCAATGGCTGCCAACGTTCGCTATCCAGGCCATTACTCATGTTGTGCACTCTGACTTGCGGCCACAGGGCTTTGACCCGTTTTGCCTTGTCGGCGCTGACGGCCAATACCAGCGCGCTGGCTTGCAGCGTATCCTGCAGCACTTGATAGCGACGATGATCGAGAATACTCAAGTCAAAGTCGTTGCCGCGCAGCAATGTGATGAGCGGTAGCCCAAGCCAGGCGGCAAAGACTCGCCCGGCATGCATGGAGAAGGGATAGCCATAGGCAACGACAGCATCATATTCACCCTCCAGCTTGTGCCATAGAAGATTGAGCGAGTGCGCCGGGTTTGTACCCATGGGGAAGCTGTGATCGCAACCCTGCTCGGCAAAATAGCCGGTCTCCTTTTCCAGGCCGCCGGCGCGTAAATGATAAAGGGTGATATGTACCCCGAGCCGCCGCAAATGGCGCACCAGTCTATCGCAGGATAGTGCCATGCCGCCTTTGGCCGGCGGGTAGTGTTGAGTCAGCCACAGTAGCCTGGGGTTAGCTGTCATAGATATCCCGATATTCGTAATCCGGCAACTGCTCATCATCTTCGTCGACAGGGAGCTCAAAAGCGGCAAAGTCCTCGGCATCAAACTCCTTGTTGTAACTGCCGTGTTTGGTGTGCAGTTGGTACCAGGCACTGCCGAGATACAGTTGTTTGAGGGCGAAACCGGCAAGCGGATCCTCGGGTTTAACGCCTTGTAGGCTCAATTGCTCATACTTGGTGCCTGAGCGCGGATCTTCATAGACTTCCTTGCCGACCTTCAAGGGTTTGGCGGCGCACTGAAAACACAGACCGGTTTTGGGATCCAGGTGATGTTCGCAGACACTGGCTTGGCACTCACTGCAACTGCCAACGGCAGGTTGGCCGCAAGGGCTGAGGGTGAAAAAACCGATTTTTAGCTGACACTGACTCATATTATCCCCTGGCTCGAATACTGGTCTGTTGATAGGACTTGGCGATGGTTCTGAGAATATTCTCGGCATCCATCAAACGTGACTCACCGATAAATTTAAAGGTGGAGTTGGATTTCACCTTGGTGATGCCGTTTTGAGTCTGTGCCTTGCTCGTTGGTGCCAGTTTGGTTTTACGCAGATGGTAGTGATCAGGATTCAAGGTCAGGCAGCTGCGAATGCTGCGCCGTCCCTTGTACTTGATCTTGGTTTTGACCTTGCCTCGGGCGTTGCGACGGGTGCGTTTACGACGACAGATAACATCATCCACCCGCAGTTGCAGCTCATTGCCGTCTTTGAGTTTGGCCCTGAATTGCAACAGTGGCACTTCAAAGTAGGCCAGTTGGGTGCTCTTCTCGGGCTTTTCGGTTCGGGCCGGCTTACGTTTATGTATGGAGTCGAGATCCAGTTTCAGCTGCACGCTGTTGGTCTCCATCGCCAGTACCTGCATCAACTTGATAAGGCCGGTGCGCACATTGTCGTTGACGTCCATATTGTTGCAGCTGTGAAGCAGTAATATAGACGCCAGAGTCAAACCCACCAGGGTATACACCACCAGGTGAGGCACGGGCAGGAATATGCTGACAATAGTGAAACCTATCAACCAATTGCGGCTGCGGCGAAACTGGCGTCTCAATGGGCTGCCCATACGATCCAATCGGGTCAGGCGCTTGAGAAACAGTAACCAGTGCTGGGTCGAATGGGTTGCATCCAACTTCTTGGTGCGGATAAATTCCTGCTCCGCCGGGGTTAACTGCTTGAACACTTTGCGCATTCGCCAGTAGTGAAGCGGGGCGTTAAAAGGGTTTATGGCTGTTTCCATATCGTTTCCTTGACATTAAACAGGTGCTATTAAACGAGTAGCTATTAAGCGCTAGCTTGCATTGGGCTTTGACTCAGCTGTATATACAAGTCGCTGAGCTGAGCGCAGATCTGTTGCCATTGGAACTGCTCTGTCACCCTTTGTTGGCCCTTGAGTCCCAAATCTTTGGCCTTGGCCGGTTGACTGAGCAGCTCAATGCAGGCTCTGGCGAGCTCGGAGGGCCTGGAGGGGGGAACCAAGAGCCCATGCTTTTCATGGGTTACCAGCTCACGAATAACCGGCAGATCCGAGGCGATAACTGCGGTGCCGCAAGCCATGGATTCGAGCACTTTCAAAGGGCAGCACCCCTGAAGCATATTGCGCCTGCAGGGCGTGAGCGGCGCCAAAGATGCGCTCGCGGCCTGAATTTTTTGCCTGAGGCTTGCTTGGTCCAGCCCGAAATGCAGCGAAACACAATCTTCCAGTTCCATGGACTTGAGCCAGGCCTTTACCTGCCGGGCCTGGCGATTTTCGAGTGACAGGCAGAGATCCAGCCGGACCTCCAACTGCTGACGCACCAAGGCAAAAGCTTTGAGCAGATCTCTAAGCCCCTGCCAGCGCTGGGCAGCACCAAAATAGATGAGCCTGGGTAGACCATCCTCTGCTTGCCTCAATGGCTCGGTAGGCGGCAACTCGGCGCCGTTTGGCAGATAGACTACTGGAGTAGAAGTGCGTTTTTCAAGGCTGGCAGCCGTGAGTTTTGATGGGGTCACAATCAGATCGGCACCATCCAGGCAACGCTGCTCCCAGGCGCTGATTTTGGCCAGGGTTTTTCGCGGCAGCGACAGGTGAATAGGCAGCTCTATGCTGGGCAGGGCATTGACCTCATAGACAAGCTTGAGCGCTGGATTGTCCTTGCGATGATCCAGCAAAGGCACCCCCGCCCAGGGGTCGCGAAACTGCGCCAATGTCAGGGTATCGCGATTTTGCCTGAGCAGCGCCCCAAGCTGATTGGCATAGTCCAGCGCCTTGGCAAGCACGTTATTGCCCGAGCTTGGGTTTAGCTGGTGCCTGACGATACTGACCTCGCTGCTTACCTCGTAGGGATTGCTGCCGAGTGACAGGGTTTCCTGCTGCCAGGAAGGCATCTGGGGATCACCTTGTAGATAGAGCATACCAGGGGACTGGAAGGCAAACAGGGTTGACGCCATATAACGTATATGGGTCGAAGCGCCTTTGGGCAGAGGGTAGCGATCAAAAGCGCAATAAAGACTTTTGAATGAATAACTTGAGTCTGATTTCATAAGTCCGGCAGAGTACCGGAGTCAGGCTGGATTTACAACGAAAAAACGCTTGTTTGATTGTAGGAGATCTGCCATTGACGGTGTTTTTTGCGCTTGTGTCAGGCCAAGTGTTTAACCCGCAGCAGCGGCATGTCGGCGCCTTCGCTGGAGAGATCCAAGTCCAGATCTTCCGTGGGCACACAGCAGCAGGGCAGGCATTCATCCGCCTGTAACTCGGCCAATGGCGTGGTCAGGTAAGTGACCGCGCCACTGCGCACCCGGGTCTTGCAGGCGCCGCAAAACCCGCTGCGGCACTCGGAAAAAATGCTCACCTTACGGGCTTCGAGCGCTGCCAGGAGAGTCCTGTGCTCTGTGGTATACAGCAGCAGGGGCTCTCCGCGCAGCAGCACGATAGGGGCTTTGTTAAAGGTCAAAGTCGGAGAACTCATCGTCGTCGACAGCCGAGTCTATCTGGCCGACCAGGTAGGATGATACTTCCACTTCCTGAGGCGCGACCTGTACGGCATCGCTCTCCAGCCAGTTTTTCATCCAGGGCAGGGGATCGCTCTGCTCACTGTATGGTGCGCCCAGGTTAACCGCTTTCATTCTCTGATTGGTAATGAACTCCACATACTGGCAGAGAATGGTTTCGTTCAGGCCTATCATGGAACCATCCTTGAACAGGTACTTGGCCCAAGCCTTTTCCTGCTCGGCGGCGCGCAGGAACAGATCGTAAGCTTCCTGCTGGCACTCTTTGGCGATTTCACCCATCTCAGGGTCATCTTTGCCACCCTGCATCAGGTTGATAATGTGTTGGGTCGAGTTCAGATGCAAAGCTTCATCGCGGGCGATCAGGCGAATGATTTTGGCGTTGCCTTCCATCAGTTTGCGCTCGGCAAAGGCAAAGGAGCAGGCGAAGCTGACGTAAAAACGTATCGCTTCAAGCGCATTGACCGACATCATGCACAGATAGAGGGCTTTTTTGATGGTGCGGGTAGTGACTTCAAGCGTGCGACCGTTGACGTCAAACTTGCCTTCACCATGCAGGTGATACAGCTGAGTCAGTTCGATAAGGCGGTCATAATACTCGGCAATATCGCCGGCGCGCTTGAGGATCTCCTCATTGACCACTATGTCATCGAACACCACGGATGGGTCGTTGACAATATTGCGGATGATATGAGTGTAGGAACGGCTGTGAATGGTCTCGGAGAAGGACCAGGTTTCAATCCAGGTTTCCAGCTCAGGCAGGGACACCAGTGGCAGGAAAGCCACATTGGGGCTCCGGCCCTGAATCGAGTCCAACAGGGTTTGGTACTTGAGGTTGGAGAGGAAGATATGCTTTTCATGATCCGGCAGGGCGCCGAAATCGATTTTGTCGCGGCTGACATCCACTTCTTCCGGGCGCCAGAAGAAAGACAACTGCTTTTCGATCAGTTTCTCGAATACTTCGTACTTCTGTTGATCGTAACGGGCCACGTTAACCGCCTGACCGAGAAACATAGGTTCGCGGGTGGCATCGTTGGGGGTTTGACAAAAAATTGAATAAGCCATGATCTACTCTTTCCAAACAACGGGGCCACCTGGGCCCCGAACTTGTTACTTAATCCTGCTTAAATCTTGCAGGCGCCGCCGGCACAACCGTCGTCTTCCTTCTCGATGCTGGTAATGTCATCGAATTTGTCGGAAGCACCATCACGGGTGTTGTGGTAGTAAAGGGTCTTGACCCCGAGTTTGTAGGCGGTCAACAGATCCTTGAGCAGCAGCTTCATCGGAACCTTGTTACTTTCAAACTTGGATGGGTCATAGTTGGTATTGGCCGAAATCGCCTGATCGACAAACTTCTGCATAATACCAACCAACTGCAGGTAACCATCGTTGCCGGGCATCTGCCACAGCAGCTCGTACTTGTCCTTGAGTTCTTCATAATCGGGCACCACTTGCTTGAGCTGGCCATCTTTACTGGCCTTGACGCTGATAAGGCCGCGTGGAGGCTCAATACCATTGGTGGCGTTGGAGATCTGCGAAGAGGTCTCGGATGGCATCAGTGCCGACAGAGTCGAGTTACGCAGGCCATGCTGCTTGATATCGTGACGCAGAGCATCCCAATCCAGGTGCAGCGGCTCATCACAAATCTTGTCCAGATCCCGCTTGTAGGTATCTACCGGCATGATCCCCTGAGAATAAGTGGTCTCATGGAACAGCGGGCAGGCACCCAGCTCTTTGGCCAGATTCATCGAGGCCTTGAGCAGGTAGTACTGTATGGCTTCAAATGTTCTGTGGGTCAGGCCGTTGGCGCTGCCGTCAGAGTATTTCACGCCGTTCTTGGCCAGATAGTTGGCGAAGTTGATGACCCCGATACCCAGAGTGCGGCGGTTCATCGATGCCGTCTTGGCAGAAGGAATAGGGTAGTCCTGGTAGTCCAGCAGGTTATCCAGAGCGCGCACAGCCAAATCGGCAAGGCCTTCCAGTTCGCCCAAGTCTTTTATCGCACCCAGGTTCAGCGCTGACAAAGTACAAAGGGCGATTTCACCATTTGGGTCGTCAATATTGTTCAGTGGCTTGGTTGGCAGGGCAATCTCAAGACACAGGTTGGACTGACGCACTGGGGCCACTTCGGCGTTGAACGGACTGTGGGTGTTACAGTGATCCACGTTCTGCACATAGATACGGCCGGTGGAGGCGCGCTCCTGCATCATCAGCGAGAAGAGCTCGACCGCTTTTAGGGTCTTCTTGCGAATGCTCTGGTCCTGCTCATATTTCACATACAGGCGCTCAAACTCGTCCTGATCGGCAAAGAAGGCGTCATATAAGCCGGGAACGTCCGATGGGCTGAACAGGGTGATGTTCTCACCTTTGATCATCCGCTGATACATCAGCTTGTTGATCTGTACGCCGTAGTCCAGGTGACGGATACGGTTGTCTTCAACACCACGGTTATTTTTCAGTACCAGCAGCGATTCAACTTCCAGGTGCCAGATAGGGTAGAACAGAGTTGCAGCGCCGCCGCGAACGCCGCCCTGGGAGCAGGATTTCACCGCAGTCTGGAAATACTTGTAGAAAGGCAAACAACCTGTGTGGAAGGCTTCACCACCACGAATAGGGCTTCCCAGAGCGCGAATGCGGCCGGCATTCACACCGATACCGGCTCTCTGACTGACATACTTGACGATGGAAGAGGCCGTGGCATTGATGGAATCCAGGCTGTCGTCACACTCGATCAACACGCAAGAGCTGAACTGACGGGTCGGCGTACGCACACCGGACATGATAGGCGTCGGCAAAGAGATCTTGAAGGTAGAGACCGCATCATAGAAGTCTTTGACATACTGCAGCCGGGTTTCCTTCGGATAACGGGCAAACAAGCAAGCGGCCACCAGAATATAGAGGAACTGGGCACTTTCGTAGACTTCATGAGTCACACGGTTTTGTACCAGATACTTGCCTTCCAGCTGTTTGACGGCGGCATAGGAGAAGTTCATATCGCGCCAATGGTCGATATAGCTGTCGAGCACATCCAGCTCTTCACGGCTGTAGTCTTCCAGCAGATGCTTGTCGTACTTGCCCATGGCGACCAACTTGCTGACATGATCGTACAGTTTTGGCGGCTCAAACTGACCAAAGGCCTTCTTACGCAAATGAAAAACAGCAAGGCGAGCGGCCAGGAACTGATAGTCCGGAGAGTCGGGAGAGATCAGGTCGGCGGCAGCCTTGATAATGGTTTCATGGATGGCCTCGGTGGGGATGCCATCGAAAAACTGCAGGTGAGAACGCAACTCCACCTCGGAAACCGAGACGTTGTTTAATCCTTTGGCTGCCCAGGTGATAACACGGTGGATCTTATCGAGATCTATCGTCTCGCGTGCGCCACTGCGTTTGGTAACTGTCATAGTGCTATTCATTGAAGATAGGCCTTGGTTGTAATATCTGTGAAATGACGCGACGGCGTCATTAAACCTTCCCTTGTAAAACAATCAACCGAACAGTTAACGACGGCGGCCCGAGAGGGCTCTGTTAACCGGGAGTTTCCAGTGCAAGACTAGTATGTCTGATTGCTACCGATACACAAGATATGGTGTTTTTCTATATCTTGGATAACAAGATAGTGAGGTATGGCACTTTTTGCAAGCCTGAGTTTTGGGTATATCTTGTGGATATCTTGAGGATATTGACTGGCCGATTCCGCAAAGCGGCATCATTGCTGGCGCACAGTCGTCATGGTCAAAATTCAAGCGATCTCACTCAAGGTGATCGACTGCTAAAATAAGCAGCGATCCGCGATCCCGCGCAGATCCGGTCGGTTAAAGCAGCATCCGGACTGCGACTTTCTTTAAGGTCTTGTCTACTCAGGAAAACAGTGCCAATTTAGTGCTTGTCTTACCTTGTTACCACAATGGCAGCGACATCACTGCCTGTGGATGATTTAACTGCCAATCGGCACCCCATTCCGCCGGTTTATCCTCGGCCGCCAGATATCCCCACATGGCGATGGCAGAGGGCATATTGACCGCCTGCGCCGCTGCGATGTCGCGCTCGGCATCGCCAAGATAGAGAATACGTTCGGTCGCGCAGTTAAGCTGCTGAGCAGCCAGCAACATAGGGGCTGGGTGGGGCTTACGATAGAGGGTTGTATCGGCACTGATCACCGCATTAAAGCGCTTAAGCAGCCCCATGCGCTCTAACAAGGGGCGGGTAAAACGCGCCGGTTTATTGGTGACAATCCCCAGCGGCAAGGCTTTTGATAGGGCACTGTCCAGCAAGGCTTCTATGCCTTCAAACAAACAGGCTTTTTGGCCGTTGACCGCATCATATTCCCTGAGCATCGCTTGCCGGAGATGCTCCTGTTCCTCGGCAGATGCTTGGGGCACGGCGGCTTGCACCATGGCAAGCGAGCCGTGAGAGGCCAGAGTGCGAAGAAGTTTGCGCTTATCCTCTATCGATACCCCATGAGATGCAAGCGCCAAGGCCAGTGCTTCGGTCAGGTCCTCGGCGGTATCCACCAGAGTCCCGTCCAAGTCGAACAGAATCCCTTGAAACGGCAGCTTAGGCGTCATGGCATCAGTCCTGGCGTTGGCAGGCAATCATATAGTTGACTTCAACGCTCTTGGTGTAACTGAATACGCCACTCAAGGGGTTGTATTTGATGCCCAGCGCGTCACGGCACAATAGTTCGGTGTTTTCCGCCATGGCAATTAATTCGGATGGGCGGATAAACTTACTGTGGTCATGGGTACCGGCCGGCAGCATTTTCAGCACATACTCGGCACCGAGTATGGTTTGCACCCAGGACATGATGTTGCGGTTAATGGTGGAGAAGAACACCCAACCTCCGGGCTTGACCATATCGCAACAAGCCTGGATCACAGATTGCGGATCCGGTACATGCTCGAGCATCTCCATACAGGTAACAGTGTCGTAATGCCTCTGATGATTCTGGGCATGCACTTCGGCGGTTTCCTGCAGGTAGTCTATGCTGACGCCGGCTTCCAGTGCATGCAGCCTGGCGACTTCCAACGGCTCAAAGCCCATATCCAGACCGGTGACCTTGGCGCCAATGCGGGCCATGCTCTCGGACAGAATGCCACCGCCGCAGCCGACATCCAGTACCTGCTTGTCAAAGATACCGCCGGATTGAGCGTCTATATAATTAAGGCGCAGGGGGTTGAGTTCATGCAGTGGCTTGAATTCACCGGCAGGATCCCACCAACTGGCGGCCATACTTTCAAACTTGGCAATTTCCTGAGGGTCGACATTGGGTTGAGAAGACATATTCAGACCTGAAACAGCAATAATAAAGATGCGCCCATTATAACCATATAAGCCATAGGGAAGGGCAGCATAAATTAGCGCCTCAATGTGATCGATGGCACTAAAGGCCAAAAGCTGCACAAAATATCGGCAAGATTCGGTTTTTGATGATAAAAACAGCAACGGAACTCATGTCTATGACAGTGATATCTGCCCCCGCTCGCGACTTGTATCATGCCCTTGGCGTTTTTGGCTGCAAAGGCGGCTTTAAGGACTTCCGACATTAAATAACTGTGTTAGAATGCCAAATCACGTTTGTTGGGCTCGACAATGACACGGATTACAAGTTGTCAGCTAATTTAAGGGGATCGAGCAGTTTATGACTGATCTGGCTTTATCAATTTCGCCAATAAATATTGAAGACGAACTAAAGAACTCCTATCTGGATTACGCCATGAGCGTTATCGTCGGGCGGGCATTGCCAGACGTACGCGACGGCCTCAAGCCGGTGCATCGCCGCGTACTCTTTGCGATGAACGAGCTGAAAAACGATTGGAATAAACCCTATAAGAAGTCGGCACGTGTTGTCGGTGACGTGATAGGTAAGTATCACCCTCATGGTGATATCGCCGTATACGACACCATAGTGCGGATGGCACAGCCTTTCTCACTGCGTTACACCTTGGTGGATGGCCAAGGTAACTTCGGTTCCATCGACGGCGATGCCGCGGCGGCCATGCGTTATACCGAAATTCGTATGGAAAAGCTGGCGCATCAACTGCTGGCTGACCTTGAGAAAGAAACCGTCGATTATGTCCCCAACTACGACGGCACTGAAATGATCCCGGCCGTGTTGCCGACCCGGATCCCCAACCTGCTGGTCAACGGCTCCTCCGGTATCGCCGTGGGTATGGCCACCAATATTCCGCCGCACAACCTGACCGAAGTGGTTAAAGGCTGTTTGGCACTTATCGAAGAACCTGAGCTGTCTATCGAACAGCTGATGGATTATATCCCGGGTCCGGATTTCCCGACGGCTGCCATTATCAATGGCAAGAAAGGCATAGAGGAAGCGTACCGTACCGGTCGCGGCAAGGCGATTATGCGCGCCCGCGCTGAGGTGGAAACCGAAGACAATGGCCGCGAGCGGATCATTGTTACCGAGATCCCATACCAGGTGAACAAGGCTCGTCTGATTGAAAAGATCGCCGAGCTGGTAAAAGACAAGAAAATTGAAGGCATCAGCGGCCTGCGCGACGAGTCTGATAAAGACGGTATGCGCATTGTTGTTGAGGTCAAGCGCGGCGAAGTGGCCGAGGTGGTGCTTAACAACCTCTATGCCCAGACCCAGATGCAAACCTCTTTTGGTATCAACATGGTGGCTCTGACCAATGGTCAGCCCAAGTTGTTTAACCTTAAGGAGATGCTGGAAGCCTTTATTCTGCACCGCCGTGAAGTGGTGACTCGCAGAACCGTGTTTGAACTGCGTAAAGCCCGCGAACGCGCTCATATCCTGGAAGCCCTGGCTATCGCCCTGGCCAACATCGACCCTGTGATTGCGCTGATCAAGGCCTCGCCAACACCGGCCGAAGCCAAAGTAAAACTGGTGGAAACCGGTTGGCAGCTCGGCAACGTGCAGGGCATGTTGGAAAAAGCCGGTGATGACGCCGCCCGCCCTGAATGGTTGGAGCCGGAGTTTGGTATTCGCGATGGTCTCTACTATCTGACTGAGCAGCAAGCCCAGGCTATCCTCGAGCTACGTCTGCACCGTCTGACCGGTCTTGAGCACGAGAAGATCCTCCAGGAATATGAAGAGCTGTTGGAGCTGATCGCCGGATTGCTGCATATCCTCAGAAGTCCGGAGCGTCTGATGGAAGTGATCAAAGAAGAGCTGGAAGAAGTGCTCGAGCAATATGGCGATGAGCGCCGCACCGAGATCAACGCTTCTGCCGTGGATATCAGCCTCGAAGATCTGATCTGCGAAGAAGATGTGGTAGTGACCCTGTCGCACTTGGGTTATGCCAAGTATCAGCCACTGAGCGATTACCAGGCGCAGCGCCGCGGTGGTAAGGGCAAGGCCGCCACCAAGGTCAAAGACGAAGATTTCGTTGAGAAACTATTGGTTGCCAATACCCACGACACCATTTTGTGCTTCTCCGACTTTGGTAAACTCTACTGGCTCAAGGTCTATCAGTTGCCGCTGGCCAGCCGTCAGTCGCGCGGTAAGCCTATCGTTAACCTGCTGCCATTGTCCGAAGGCGAGCACATTACAGCGATTCTGCCGGTTCGTGAATACGAAGCCGACAAGTATGTCATCATGGCCACTTCCCACGGTACCGTGAAGAAGACATCGCTTATCGAATACAGCCGCCCCAGAGCCAACGGCATTATCGCCGTTAACCTGAAAGACGGTGACCAGTTGATTGGCGTTGACCTGACCGACGGCAGCAATGAAATCATGCTGTTCTCCAACGAAGGTAAGGTTGTACGCTTCAGCGAAGATCAGGTGCGCGCCATGGGCCGTACCGCTACCGGTGTTCGCGGTATCAAACTCGAAGACGGTCAGGAAGTGGTTTCACTGATAGTGCCAAAAGAAGATGGCGCCATTCTGACTGTGACAGAGAACGGTTTTGGTAAGCGTACCGAGCTGAGTGAATACCCAACCAAGAGCCGTGCTACCAAGGGCGTGGTTTCCATCAAGGTCAGTGAGCGTAACGGCGCCGTAGTCGGTGCAGTTCAGGTCGGCGACAATGATGAGATCATGCTGATCAGCGACAAGGGCACACTGGTGAGAACCCCTGCGGCCGGCGTTTCCATCATAGGCCGTAATACCCAGGGCGTGACGATTATCCGCACCGCCGGTGACGAGGCCGTGGTGGGTTTACAGCGTATCGATGAAATCCAGTCTGATGAAGACGAAGTGGAATTCGATGAAAACGGCGAACCCATAGTGGCCGAACCTGCAGCCGAGGATACTGAAGGCCAAGCGCCCGAAGCACCTGAAGCTGAGCAGGAATAACAGCATCAAGCATATCTGAGCGTCCATCTGGACGCTCTTTTTTTCAAGGAGAACAATGAAGTGAGCACGATTTATAATTTCTGTGCCGGACCAGCCATGTTGCCGGCCGCGGTAATGCAAAAAGCCCAGCAGGAATTACTGGACTGGCAGGGGCACGGAGTCTCCGTCATGGAGATCAGTCACCGCAGTCAGGCCTTTATCGATCTCACCAAGGCTGCAGAATCCAGATTGCGCTCACTGATGAATATTCCCGAAGATTACCATGTACTGTTTATGCATGGCGGTGGTCGCGGTCAGTTCTCGGCTGTCGTGAATAATTTTTTGGGCAATAACGGTAGAGCCCTGTATTTGGAGAGTGGTCAGTGGTCAAAGTCGGCCACAGCAGAGGCCAGAAAGCTGGCCGGAGATGACAGGATTGATAGCCAGAGCATTGTTGAAAAGGTCAATGGACTCAACAAAGTAACCTTACCTAAGCTGGAAGGTGATAGTGGTAAGTATCGCTATGTGCACTATTGCCCCAACGAGACGGTAGATGGTGTCGAAATTTTTGAAGAGTTGGAGTCTCCCTGGCCAATAGTCGCGGATATGTCATCCACTATCATGTCACGTGAAATCGATGTCAGTCGCTACGGACTCATTTATGCCGGGGCACAGAAAAATATTGGTCCTTCAGGTTTGGCCATAGTGATAGTGCGTAAAGAGATGCTGGCTTTGCCGGCCATGCCACAGTCGTCCATCATGGATTATCGCTTGGCGGCCGAAAACGATTCTATGTTTAACACTCCTCCTACTTTTGCCTGGTATCTGGCGGCCGAAGTGTTTGAGTGGCTGCACCGGATGGGCGGTATCGAGGCGATGGCAGAGCTTAACAAGGCCAAGGCCGAACTGCTTTACGCCTGTATCGATGAACTGGACTTTTACCGCAATGGGGTGGCGGCGCAAAACCGCTCGCGGATGAATGTAACTTTCCAATTGGCCGATGAGTCGCTCAATGGTGAGTTCCTGAAAGAGGCGGAGGCCGCAGGTTTGGTGGCTCTTAAAGGGCACAGAATTGTCGGCGGGATGCGCGCCAGTATCTATAACGCCATGCCTTTGGCCGGCGTTGAGGCCCTGGTTGCCTTTATGCAGGCGTTTGCGGCCAAGCACAGCAGCTGAACCCCGGCGAAAATCGCTTTATTGCAACAAGTTCCATAAAAAAGCGAATGCCTCGGCATTCGCTTTTTTCATCTAACTCTCCAATTTTAACCTTGCAACACCTTGGCGATAGACTTGGCAAGGTAATCGACATTGCTATCGCTTATCCCGGCGATACTGATCCGGCTTGAATCCACCATATAGATACCGAACTCCTGCTTAAGTTGTTCAACCTGCTCTGGCGACACCCCAAGGAAGGAGAACATCCCTTTTTGGCGGGCGATAAAGCTGAAGTCCTGCTCGACGCCTATCGCCTTTAAACGCTCAACCAGGATGGCACGGTTACCGTTTATCCTGTCACGCATCACCTTGAGTTCATCCAGCCACTGTTGTTTGAGCTGATTGTCGCCGAGAATGGTTTCCACCAACGCGGCTCCATGTGCCGGCGGCATGGAGTAGAGGCAACGCACCACGTAAAGCAGTACCGACAAGGCTACATCGGCGGCAGCACTGCTGTTGGCTATGATGCTGCAGGCGCCGATACGTTCGCGATAAAGGCCAAAATTCTTTGAGCAGGAGGAGCAGAGCAACATGTCTTCCACTGCGGCCGCCATCTTGCGAACGCCGTAGGCATCTTCCTCGACACCGTCACCAAAGCCCTGGTAAGCCATATCGATTAGCGGGGTAAAGCCGCGTTTGACGGCGACTTGTACCACTCGGTCCCATTGTTCGGTGCTGAGGTCCTGGCCCGATGGATTGTGACAACAGGCATGCAGCAGCACAACATCGTTTTCACCAAGGGTGTTGAGTTTGGCGAGCATTTCATCAAACTTCAGCGCCTTGGTGGCGTAGTCATAGTAAGGGTAACGCTCAACCTTGAGACCGGCCGCTTCAAAAAGTCCGGTGTGATTGGCCCAGGTCGGATCGCTGACCCAAACGGTTGCGCCTGGGCGACAACGTTTAATAAAGTCGGCTGCGACCCGCAGCGCGCCTGTACCGCCGGGAGTGGATACGCTGCGAATGCGTCCGGCGCTCAGGGTAGGGTGCTGCTCACCGAATGCCAGCTCGGCAATGAGCCGATTGAAATCACTGCTACCGGCAGGGCCGATATACACCTTGGTGGTTTCCGTGGCGGTGCGGCGCTGCTCGGCGGTTTTAACGCAGTCGAGGATGGGGGTATTTCCCAAGATGTCTTTATAGACACCAACGCCCAAATCAATTTTTTCACCGCGAGGGTCGTCGCGATATTGGCTGAGCAGCCCAAGAATGGGATCGGCTGGCATCGCCTTGAGTGTGCTGAACATAGGGTTCCCTGGATTGAATACTTGTTGAAGAGGACTAGCATAACGGCATTTAGGCTATTTGTTAACGGCTGGCGAGGCTGCAGCAAGCGATAGTCAGAGTGGTGCAACTGGCAAGCTGGGCTTCCAGGGTGTAAAGCTCAGTTGCAGGAAAGGAGAGTCGCATCTGTGAGTCACGTCTTCGAAAGTCAATCGGACAGCAAAGAGCTTATTTAGCGCTGCTTGAATAATTTTCCGCTGAAATCGGCTTTTTTCAGCAAAAAACGGTTGAATCCCTGTGGCGCTCAGGTAACTTTAATGCCACGAACACTTAATTCAGGCCTATCAGCACTCGCTGTATCTAATCTTTTGTCTTGATTTACCGGTTTTATCCCATAATCGGTGACAAGGTCTTTTAACCCGCTTTGGCGGTACGTGGCGTGACGCTGCAACTCCGTCAAACACAGATGCAAGAATCCAAAAAAGATGAAGCAATTGCGACTGGATCCCATAAGTAGAATGCATGGGGAGGTCAACATCCCCGGCTCCAAGAGTATTTCCAACCGGGCGCTGCTATTGGCAACCCTGGCCAAGGGCACCACAGAACTGAGCAATCTGCTCGACTCAGATGATATTCGCCACATGTTGGCAGCGCTCAAACAGCTCGGCGTGCAATTTGAGCTTTCCGAAGACAAGAGCCGCTGTAGCTTGCAGGGCCTTGGCGGCGCTATCAACAGCAACAAGCTGCAAGAGCTGTTTCTCGGTAATGCCGGCACCGCGATGCGGCCCTTGTGCGCCGCGCTGACCCTGGGGAACGGTGAGTTTGTTCTCACGGGTGAACCCAGAATGGAGGAGCGACCGATAGGAGATTTGGTCGACAGTCTCAAGGCGTTGGGCGCGGATATTCAATATCTGAAGGATCCCGGCTTCCCGCCATTAAAAATCAAGGCAACGGGCCTCAGTGGCGGGGATGTGGAAATTGCCGGTAATCTCTCCAGCCAGTTTCTTACCGCGCTCCTGATGGTTGCGCCGCTGGCCGGTGCCGCTGTCAATATCAAGGTCAAGGGTGAACTGGTTTCCAAGCCCTATATTGATATTACTTTGGCCTTGATGGCGCAATTTGGTGTCAAGGTTATCAACCACGACTATCAGCGTTTTGAGATCCCATCCGGTCAAAGCTATCTGTCACCGGGCAAGGTAATGGTGGAAGGCGATGCTTCATCGGCGTCTTATTTCCTGGCCGCAGGCGCCATCGCCGGCGGCGAAGTGAAAGTCACCGGAGTTGGCCGTCTCAGCATTCAGGGGGATGTCAAGTTTGCCGATGCGCTGGCGGCCATGGGCGCCGAGATTGAATGGGGAGATGACTTTATTATTGCCAGGGGTAGCCAGCTCAAGGGCATAGATATGGACATGAACCATATACCCGACGCAGCAATGACCATAGCCACAGCTGCGGTATTTGCCAAAGGGCCGACCCGCCTCAGTAATATCTACAACTGGCGTATCAAGGAGACAGATCGTCTCAGCGCCATGGCGACAGAACTGCGTAAAATTGGTGCCGAGGTGGAGGAGGGTGAGGATTATATTCTGGTTAATCCACCGCTTGCGCCCAAGCATGCCGCCATCGATACCTATAACGACCACCGCATGGCCATGTGTTTTTCGCTGCTGGCATTTGCCGATTGCGGCGTCACCATCAATGACCCGGATTGCACCTCAAAAACCTTCCCGGATTACTTCCAACGCTTTGCGGCCTTGGCCTGTTAAGCGGCTGAATTTCGGGCTGTTGACAGCAGCGGCCCGAAATTGACCTTGAATTCAGCATACGGAAAGCATGCAGTTGATATATAATATTGGCCGCTCATTTTCGGTGAACTCATACTGTGTCCTCATGGAAGATGACAATTACTGCGGAGGAATTTATGTCTGAACGGGCGCCTGTTGTCACAATTGACGGCCCAAGCGGTGCGGGAAAAGGCACTATAAGTCAGTTGCTTGCCAACAAACTTGGATGGAAACTGCTCGATAGCGGTGCCATATATCGAGTGCTGGCACTTGCCGCTATTCACCACGATGTGGAACTGGATAACGAAGAGGCCATCACCCTGTTGGCCGCGCATCTGGATGTACAGTTTCTGGCGGGAGCCGGAAATGAAGCCATAAAAGTGGTGCTGGAAGGCGAAGATGTCAGCCATGCCATTCGTACTCAGGAATGTTCTGACGCAGCCTCGAGAGTGGCGGCGTTTCCCCGGGTGAGAGAAGCCTTGCTCAGAAGGCAGCGTGCTTTCAGAGTTGCCCCTGGCCTTATAGCCGATGGCCGGGATATGGGAACCGTTGTTTTCCCGCATGCACCGGCAAAATTGTTTTTAACAGCCTCGGCTGAAGAAAGGGCCCAGCGGCGCTATAATCAGTTGCAGGACAAGGGCTTCGATGTTAATATCGAGCGTCTTTTAACCGAGATCCAGGAAAGAGATCACCGGGATATGAATCGCGCAGTTGCGCCTTTGGTGCCCGCAGAAGATGCCCTGGTGATAGACACTACAGGACTCGGGATTGAAACTGTGCTGGAGCTGGCGCTCAAGCACATAGTTGACAAGTTATCTGACGTCAGTCTTTGAGACTGGCGAGATAGGCATTCGCCACAGGGAAGAGGCGAGTTATTTTACTGACTCCACGTTCAGGATAGATACGTGGTTTATTACTTAAAGTTAATTAACATGACTGAATCTTTTGCTGATCTGTTTGAACAATCCCTTCAACAACTGGAATTCCGCCCAGGTTCTATCGTTCGTGGTACTGTAGTTGCCATCGAAAACGGTATGGTACTGGTTGACGCCGGTCTGAAATCTGAGAGCCCAATCCCAGCTGAGCAATTCAAAAACGCTCAAGGTGAACTGGAAATCGCCGTTGGCGACCAAGTTGACGTTGCGCTGGATAGCGTTGAAGACGGTTTCGGTGAGACTCAACTGTCTCGCGAGAAGGCCAAGCGCCACGAAGCCTGGATCGTTCTGGAAAAAGCTTACGAAGATGCTGAAACTGTAATCGGTGTCATCAATGGCAAGGTTAAAGGCGGTTTCACCGTTGAGCTGAACGGTATCCGTGCGTTCCTGCCTGGTTCTCTGGTTGACGTTCGCCCAGTACGCGATACTGCTCACCTGGAAAACAAAGAACTGGAATTCAAAGTTATCAAGCTGGACCAGAAGCGCAACAACGTTGTTGTTTCTCGTCGTGCTGTTATCGAATCTGAAAGCAGCGCTGAGCGTGATGCTCTGCTGGAAAACCTGCAAGAAGGTCAAGCAGTTAAAGGTATCGTTAAGAACCTGACCGACTACGGTGCATTCGTAGATCTGGGCGGTGTTGACGGCCTGCTGCACATCACCGACATGGCTTGGAAGCGTGTTAAGCACCCATCCGAGATCGTGAATGTTGGTGACGAAATCAACGTCAAAGTACTGAAGTACGATCGCGAGCGCACTCGTGTATCTCTGGGTCTGAAGCAACTGGGTGAAGACCCATGGCTGGAAATCAGCAAGCGCTACCCAGAAAACACTCGTCTGACTGGTCGCGTAACCAACCTGACTGACTACGGCTGCTTCGTTGAAATCGAAGAAGGCGTTGAAGGTCTGGTACACGTTTCTGAAATGGATTGGACCAACAAGAACATCCACCCATCCAAGGTTGTTAACCTGGGTGACGAAGTTGAAGTTCTGGTTCTGGACATCGATGAAGAGCGTCGTCGTATTTCTCTGGGTCTCAAGCAGTGCAAGACCAACCCATGGGAAGACTTCGCTAACCGTTATGCCAAGGGCGACAAAGTTACCGGTAAGATCAAGTCTATCACTGACTTCGGTATCTTCATCGGTCTGGACGGCGGTATCGACGGTCTGGTTCACCTGTCTGACATCTCTTGGAACGGTAGCGGCGAAGACGCTGTTGGCGAGTACAAGAAAGGCGACGAAATCACTGCAGTGGTTCTGTCTGTTGATCCAGAGCGTGAGCGTATCAGCCTGGGTGTTAAGCAGACTGAAGACGATCCATTCAACGCTTACCTGGCCGACAAGAAGAAAGGTACTATCGTAGTTGGTACTGTTACTGCTGTTGACGCCAAAGGTGTTACTGTTGAGCTGGCTGACACTGTTGAAGGTTACATCCGTGTATCTGACATCAGCCGTGACCGTGTTGAAGATGCATCAAGCGTCTACAATGTAGGTGACAGCGTTGAAGCCAAGTTCATGGGCGTAGATCGCAAGAACCGTGCAATCAGCCTGTCTGTACGTGCTAAAGACGAAGCTGAAGAAAAAGAAGTGATGGCTAACCTGAACAAGCAGGACGACGCTATCATGACTAATGCAATGGCTGAAGCGTTTAAGGCAGCTCGTAAGTAAGTGCCTGTAGTACAGGGGGCTAGCCCCCTGTTAGGTGACTGTGTTTGGCTTGATAATAGGGGTAGCTAGGATGACTAAATCCGAACTGATCGAAAAACTCGCCACTGGGCAGTCGCAACTGTCGGCGAAAGAAGTAGAAGGCGCCATCAAAGAGATGTTGGAGCAAATGGCGAAGACATTGGAAAGCGGTGATCGCATAGAGATCCGTGGCTTTGGCAGCTTTTCACTTCACTATCGTGCACCTCGCACTGGTCGTAATCCCAAGACGGGAACATCAGTCGAGTTGGATGGCAAGTACGTCCCGCACTTTAAGCCAGGCAAAGAACTGCGCGAACGCGTTGACGCTTATAACCGTTAATCGCTGTTGTATTAAAAGCCTCCGAAAGGGGGCTTTTTTATGTCTGGATCTTGGCTAAAGCTGGTCAGCTCAGTCAAATTACTGGATAATCAGAACATTGAAACGCGTTTATGGAGTGCAACGTGAAGTCATTTGTCGCAACCGTACTGGTGGCAATGCTGTTTGTAGTGGCACTGGTATTTGGCTCCCGCAATGAGCAGCTGGTCACCATCAGTTATTTTGTGGCACAGGGAGAGTTCCGCTTGCCTGTAGTGTTGGCCGTGGTATTTCTGGCGGGGTTTATCCTAAGTTGGATCATCGCCTTCTACTACATCATGAAGCTGAAACTGTCATTGCGTAATGCCCGCAAAAAGATCCAGACCTTAACTCAGCAGCAGGGGCAAGACGCCTAGTATGCTCGAACTTCTCTTTCTGTTGCTGCCTATTGCTGCGGCTTACGGTTGGTACATGGGCCGCCGCAGTTTGAGGCAGAAACAGAATTCAGCGCAAAAGAAACTGAGCCGTGACTACTTCACCGGGCTCAATTTTCTGCTCTCCAATGAGTCGGACAAGGCGGTCGATCTCTTTATCAGCATGTTGGATGTCGATGATGAAACCATAGACACTCATCTGTCGCTGGGTTCCTTGTTTCGCAAGCGTGGTGAGGTAGACAGATCCATTCGTATTCACCAAAACCTGATAGCAAGGCCCAATCTCGCCACAGAGCAAAGAGACATGGCGATGATGGAACTGGGCAAGGACTATATGGCCGCCGGGTTCTACGATAGAGCCGAGGAGATATTCCTTAATCTCGTCAGTCAGGACGATCACAGCGAAGAAGCTGAAACCCAACTGATCTCCATTTACCAAATCACCAAAGAGTGGCAGAAAGCGATTGATATCACCAAGCGCTTGCCACGTAAACGACAGCAGGGTCTGAAACCCGTTATCGCTCATTTCTATTGTCAACTGGCCGAGGAAGCCGGCGATGAAGCGGGAAAACTCAAGGGCTTTCAAGCGGCACTCAAGCAAGATTCTCAATGTGGCCGCGCCTTGTTGTCATTGGCCAAGACCTACCTGGATGCCGGGCAATTGCCTCAGGCCAAGCAGATGCTCAACCAACTGATTGACGCCGATGCCGAGCTTTTTGCCGATGCACTCGCTTGTGCCCGCCAGCTCTATCAAGAGCTCAATGATATCGACGGTTATCGCGAGCTATTGGCTCACGCGATAGATAAGGGCGCCGGTGCCTCGGTTGTGGTGGCATTGGCGCAACGCATGATTGAAGACGGCAACATCAAAAGCGCCGAAGACATGGTGATGGAAGCTCTCTATCGCCACCCCACCATGCGGGGGTTCCAGCACCTGATGCAGATGCATATCAAGCAGGCTGAGCAGGGGCAGGCGCGAGATAGCCTGGCGATGCTGGAAAAGCTGGTAGAACAACAAATAAGATTCCGTCCAAGTTACCGCTGTCGGGAGTGTGGTTTCCCGGCACACACCCTATATTGGCACTGCCCATCCTGCAAGTGCTGGGGCAGTATCAAGCGGGTGCGCGGCTTGGACGGTGAATAACCCTCAGATAACGGAGTAAAAATGACAGAGACACCTATTGTGGTCGCCTTGGACTTTGATAACAAATTCAAAGCATTGCAACTTATTGATAAGTTGGATCCGTCTATGTGCCGCCTTAAGGTAGGCAAAGAGATGTTTACCCTGTTCGGGCCTCAACTGGTGAAAGAGATCCATGACCGAGGGTTTGATCTGTTTCTTGACCTGAAGTTTCACGACATTCCCAACACAGTGGCCAAGGCGGTCACTGCTGCCGCCGAAATGGGCGTCTGGATGGTGAATGTCCACGCCAGTGGCGGCCTCGCCATGATGGAAGCCGCCCGCCGAGCATTGCTGCCTTACGGGGATAACGCCCCCTTGCTGATTGCGGTTACTGTGCTGACTTCAATGAGCGACGATGAGCTCAAGCTTATTGGTGTTGAAGGCAGTGCTGAAGATCAGGTTCGCAGGCTGGCGCGCCTGACGCAAAAAGCCGGCCTCGATGGCGTGGTCTGCTCGGCCCGTGAGTCCAGTATGCTCAAGGCTGAACTTGGCACCGATTTCAAACTGGTGACCCCGGGCATTCGTCCGGCGGGCAGTGATGCCGGCGATCAAAAACGCATCATGACCCCGGCTGAAGCGATGGCGGCTGGCTCAGATTATCTGGTCATAGGTCGACCCATTACTCAAGCGGTCGATCCTTTGGCGACACTGCAGGCGATACATCAATCGCTGGCATAAACTTGTGACATACCGGCGACTCGCAGTATGGACCGGAATAACGAATGATCAGTGGATAGGAGAGAAGCTCAATGTTCGATTATCAGGGTAAGTATGTAGTGATCGTCGGGGGTACCAGCGGCATTAACCTCTGTATCGCCAAGGCGTTCGCAGTTGCCGGTGCCCATGTGGCGGTTGCCAGCCGTAACCCGGAAAAAGTGGCAGCCGCGGTGGCGTTATTGAATGAAGCCAATCCACAAGGTCAACATCTGGGCCTGAGCTTCGATGTCAGGGATTTGCCGGCACTCGAGCAAGGCTTTGCCGTCTTGGCCCAGAGTTTCCCGCATATCGATGTGCTTGTCAGTGGCGCCGCCGGCAATTTCCCCGCCAGCGCCGCCAAGCTCAGTGCCAACGGTTTTAAATCTGTCATGGATATCGATTTGCTGGGCAGTTTTCAGGTGTTGAAGCAAGCCTATCCCATGCTTAAGCGCCCTGGCGCCAGCATTATTCAAATTTCGGCGCCGCAGGCGTATATTGCCATGCCGATGCAGATCCACGTTTGCGCCGCCAAGGCGGGCGTCGATATGTTGACCCGCACCCTGGCTTTGGAATGGGGGCCAGAGGGTATTCGGATAAACTCCCTGGTACCCGGGCCGATTGCCGGTACCGAAGGGTTCAATCGCCTGGCGCCGTCGGCGCAGTTGCAGCAACAGGTGGCCGAGAGTGTGCCGTTAAAACGCAACGGTGAGGGGGAAGACTTGGCCAATGCTGCACTCTTTATGGCATCGCCAATGGCTTCGTATATTACCGGAACCATATTACCGGTTGACGGCGGTTGGTCGCTTGGCGGTGCCAGTGCGGCCATGAGTCAGCTCGGGGCACTGGCAGCAAAGCAAGAATCAAGTAAGTAGCAAGAGAGAGATTATAAAATGGCAAACGCATTACAGGAACAGTTGCTCAAGGCGGGTCTCGCCAGCAAGCAAAAAGTTCGCGATGTCAAAACCCAAAAGAAACGTAACCGCAAGTCCAATATTGATGACGGCTCTGCTGAGCTGAAGGCGCAGATCGCTAAGCAGAAAAAGCAGCAGGCAGAAAAGGACAAGGCACTCAATGAACAACGCTTTGCCGAGGCCACAGAGAAAGGTCTGGTCCGTGGCCTGGTCACCGAAGTTAAGCAAAATGCGGTGGCGCTGCCGAAAGATGGCGAGATCAAGTTCAACTATACCCTGGAGAACAAGATATACCCCTTGTATATCAATGAAAAACTTCAGAGTCAGTTACTCGGTGGCCGCTTGGGGATAGTGCGAATTGAGCAAAGCAGCTATCTGGTGCCTCATAAACTCGCCGAGCGGGTTAATCTGTTGGTGCCGGCTTGGTGTGGCTATTTGTGGCAGGCCGAGAACAACGCCGCGCAAGTAACGGAAGAAGACGACCCTTACGCAGATTATGTCATTCCGGACGATCTTATGTGGTAAGGCGCTTATACCTACCGATTCGGTATAACGCTTGAAAGCCAAAGGCCTCCATAGGGAGGCCTTTGTTGTTTGTGCAGGTTTACCCGTCAGTCACGATACGTTTCACCATAGAAGCTCGCCAGCAGCAAAGCTTTCAGTTCACCTATCAAGGGATACCTGGGATTGGCGCCTGTACACTGATCATCAAAAGCATCTTCAGCCAGTTCATCGAGCTTATCCAGGAAATCGGCTTCTTTGACACCGGCTTCCTGAATCGAGGCCGGGATCCCCAAAGCCAGCTTCAACTGCTCGATTTTGGCTATCAAACGCTCGACTTTTTCGGCGTCACTCAGCCCAGCGTCTGTCAGCTTGAGGTGATCGGCAATGGCGGCATAGCGGCAGAGCGCCTTGGGTCTGTCATACTGGCTGAAGGCGGCTTGCTTGGTAGGCAGGTCGGTGGCGTTGAAACGGATGACATTGCTTATGAGCAGAGCATTGGCCAAACCGTGGGGCAGATGGAATTCGGCACCCAATTTATGGGCCATAGAGTGACATATTCCCAAGAAAGCGTTGGCAAAGGCGATACCGGCAATAGTGGCGCCGTTGTGCACTTTTTCGCGGGCAATCGGCGCCGCTGCGCCTTCTTCATAGGCTTTGGGCAGGTGCTCAACCAGAAGACTCAAGGCCTGCAATGCCTGGCCGTCACTGTACTCGTTGGCCATCACGCTGACATAGGCTTCCAAGGCATGGGTAATGGCATCGATACCACCAAAGGCTGTCAGGGATTTGGGCATATCCATCACCAGGTTGGGATCCACAATTGCCATATTGGGGGTCAGCTCATAATCGGCGATGGGATATTTGGCACCTGTCTTCTCATCGGTCACCACGGCAAATGGCGTGACTTCAGAGCCGGTTCCTGAAGTGGTGGGGATAGCCACCATCTTGGCCTTGCGCCCAAGTTTGGGGAACTTGTAGATACGCTTGCGGATGTCCATGAAGCGCAGCGCCAGATCGGCAAAGTCCACCTGAGGATGTTCATACATTACCCAGATGATCTTGGCGGCGTCCATGGGTGAGCCGCCACCAAGGGCTATGATCACATCCGGTTGGAAGCTCTCGGCCACCTTGGTTCCGGCGCGAACCACAGCCAGGGTAGGATCGGCCTCCACTTCATAAAACACCTCGGTATCCAGCCCCAAGCCTTTGAGGATTTTGATGGTTTCATCGCAGTAGCCGTTATTGAACAGAAACTTGTCTGTCACTATCAAGGCGCGGCGTTTGTCGGCCAACTCTTCCAGCGCTATGGGTAGGCTGCCGCGGCGGAAATAGATGGAAGATGGAAGCTTGTGCCACAACATATTCTCGGCCCTCTTGGCGACGGTTTTCTTGTTGATAAGGTGACTCGGACCCACATTCTCCGAAATGGAGTTGCCGCCCCAGGAGCCACAGCCCAAGGTGAGGGAGGGCGCCAGTTTGAAGTTATAGAGATCGCCGATCCCGCCTTGAGATGCCGGGGTGTTGATCAGAATTCGAGCGGTTTTCATTCGCTCACCGAAACGCTTGACCCGCTGCACCTGGGTATCCTGATCGGTATAGAGCCCAGAGGTATGGCCGATACCACCGAGCTTCACCAAGGCATCGGCCTTATCCAGCGCCTCGTCAAAGTCTTTGGCGCGGTACATACCAAGCAGCGGCGAAAGCTTTTCATGGGCAAAGGCTTCGGCTTCGGTTATTTCACCCACCTCACCGATCAGTACCTTGGTCCAGCTCGGTACGCTGAAGCCGGCCATTTCGGCAATGCGCGCGGCACTCTGGCCAACAATGGCGGCGTTGAGGGCGCCGTCTTTGAGAATAACCTGTTTCACCGCAAGGCATTCTTCGTCACTGAGCAGATAGCCGCCATGATGGGCGAAGCGCTCCCGCACCGCCTGATAGATGCTGTCGAGCACTACCACAGCTTGTTCGGAGGCGCACACCACACCGTTATCAAAGGTTTTTGACATCAGGATGGAGGCCACAGCCCGTTTGATATCCGCGGTTTCATCGATAACCACAGGTGTGTTACCTGCGCCGACACCGATAGCCGGTTTCCCGGAAGAGTAGGCGGCCTTCACCATACCCGGGCCGCCGGTGGCCAGTATGAGATTTATCTTTTCGTGGGTCATCAGATGATTGGATAGTGCGACACTGGGTTCATCTATCCAACCTATGATGTCCTCGGGAGCCCCGGCCTTGATGGCGGCATCCAGTACTATTCGGGCGGCCGCGACTGTTGATGCCTTGGCCCTGGGATGTGGGGAGAACACTATGGCATTACGGGTTTTCAGGCTGATAAGAGCCTTGAAGATAGCTGTGGAGGTAGGGTTGGTTGTCGGTACTATGCCGCAGATGATCCCCACGGGCTCGGCGATAGTGATGGTGCCGAAGGTGTCGTCTTCTTCCAGAATGCCGCAGGTCTTTTCATCCTTGTACTTGTTGTAGATATACTCGGAAGCAAAGTGGTTTTTAATCACTTTGTCCTCCAGTACTCCCATGGAGGTTTCGGCGGCGGCCTGTTTCGCCAGCACTATTCTGGCATCGGCGGCAGCCAGCGCTGCAGCGCGAAATATCTTGTCGACTTGCTGCTGACTGAAGCCGGCGAATTTCGCCTGAGCCTGGCTGACTCTTTCCAGTAATAGATCCAGTTCCTCGGTATTGGTGACTTTCATAATCAGTTTCCCGTAAAAAAATTTAACAAAGACTCATCTTGGTTAAACTCTCTCACATGAAATAAAATTACAACCAAACGGCGTTGCTATCTGTGATCTTGGCCACATGCATGGCGTTTTATGTAATTCAACAACGTTGGATCTCATCCAGGAGCGAAAAACAACTTTGCATTAGTGTCGACTATACTGCAGCTTTGGCTGCACTGATATTACGAAAATTTATTCGAAGTTGTGACCGAGAATAGAAAATCTCATTTCTGGGGTTTGTTAACTTAGGGTAGAGTATGCACCGTCTCAAGCTACTGTTTCCCGGTGAGTTCCCTACACTGGAAGGATACGAAATTGGATTTGACCCTGTACGTTAAATTTTTCCTCGGACTGGTGGCTATCATCAACCCGGTGGGCCTGTTGCCGGTATTTGTCAGCCTCACCAGTCACCAGACTGAGGCTGAGCGTAATCATACTGCCAAAATATCCAACTTTGCCGTGGTGGTGATCCTCCTGGTTACCACAGTGGCGGGTCAGTATATATTGAATATGTTCAGTATTTCGCTGTCGGCATTCCGAATTGCCGGCGGTACACTGATTGCCATCATCGCCATGTCCATGTTGCAGGGAAAGCTGGGCGAGGTGAAACGCAACCAGGAAGAGGACAGGGAAGCCTCGGCGATGGAATCGGTTGCTGTGGTGCCGCTGGCTTTGCCGCTAATGGCCGGTCCGGGGGCTATCAGCTCAGTCATCGTCTTTGCCGCCGAACATAAAGGCCTGGCCAATCTGCTGGCCATGTCGGTGACTGTGGCCCTGTTTGGTCTGCTCAGCTTTGCATTGTTCAGAATGGCTTCGGTTATCAATAAGCTCCTCGGCAAGACAGGGATTAACGTGATCACCCGTCTGATGGGACTCTTGATGCTATCCATCGGCATAGAGGTGATAGCTGCCGGCTTCAAGGGATTGTTTCCCAACTTACTGGGATAAAATAAAGCGCCTTCGGGCGCTTTATTGTTAGTTGGTTGCGACAATTGTTCATCAGTAATTCTGGCTCAAGTCTATGATGGCACCGCCTTTGGGGCTGAACAGTTGTTGATGCAGCCTGGCGGCAAACTCATCTGTCATTCCCGAGATATAATCTGCTATCACTCTGTGGCTGTTCTCCCCCCTGCAGTTGGCCTGCTGCCAGCGTGATTGGGTATTGTGGGGCAGGAGCCTCAGAGGATCCGAGGCAAAGGCTTCAAACAGCTCCATCACTATCTGTTGGCCCTTGTACTCCAGCATCTGGATCTCGGGCTTACGCACCACATATTTGAGGACAAACTGTTTCAGCAGCTCCAGCAGCTCGGCAAAGGCCGGTTCCAACTTGGCATTGAATCTGAGCAAGGGTTCGGCAAAGTCCGGGTTCTCGTCGATTTTGATGGCGGTTACCAGCGCATTGACCAGGGTCCCTATGGCATCCTTGCGCAAGTGATGTTTGCGGGAAAACAGCTTGAGCTCAATATTCCCGAGCTGGCTTTGGATCCACTCATCTTCAATGGCCTGTAGCGGAGCACGCATATCCTCTTGCCAATTCGAGCCGGTGACTATCCCCATTACTATGGCATCTTCGAGATCGTGCACCGCATAGGCGATATCATCGGCCAGCTCCATAATGGTGCAGTCGAACGACTTGAAGTGAGTGCGTCGGTGCAGTCCTTCCCCAGGGCTGTAATGACTGAGAAAGCTCTGCTTGTCTTTACTGTCCAGCGGCTCAAGTACCCAATCGAGGATAGCTTCATCATCATCGAAAACCCCTTTGACAGGTGGCCATTGGCTCGGCCTTAACTGACGATAGTGACTCAGTTCCGGCTGAGGTCTATCCACTTTCAGTGTGCGTACCGGCGCCGGGTATTTGAGTACACCGAGCAGGGTGCGCCGGGTCAGGTTCATGCCAAAGTGTTCGGTATAGGGTTCGAGCCGGGTAAGGATTCTGAAGGTTTGACCATTGCCTTCAAAGCCGCCGTGCTCACGCATCATGTAGTTGAGCGCCACCTCGCCGCCATGGCCGTAGGGTGGGTGACCTATATCATGGGCCAGGCATAGGGCTTCGAGCAGGCTCATGGAGTCGAGCAAAAAGGCCATTTCGGGATAGTGCTGCTTCAACTGGGCGGCAATGCCAGTGCCTATTTGCGAGACTTCCAGTGAGTGGGTCAGGCGGGTGCGGTAAAAGTCGTTCATGCCCACCCCAAGCACCTGAGTCTTGGCCTGTAAGCGCCGAAAGGCGGCAGAGTGCAGAATTCTGGCTCTGTCTCTCTGATAGGGACTGCGATTATCGTCTCGGCGCTGACTGTTATTGGGCTCGCGCCTGGCTTGCCAGTGGGCTTGGCTCATAATCTCTCCTGCTAGAGCAGTTGATTGATTTCATCCAGATCCAGGGTGAAACTGGGAATAAAATGCTCGCGAAAATACGCCACTGCCGGGTCGGGGTTGGCATCCAGCATGGTTTCGAGTCGCTTGCGGGCACTGTTGAACTCGTTGTTTCCGGCGCGTTTTTCTTCGAGACACTTGAGATAAGCGCACAGCGTATCGGCGGACTTGACCAACTTGCGATGGCTGAGCTCGGCGCTATCACTGATAAACAGCGAGCGGTAATCATCACGAAACTCTTCAGGCACCATCTCCAGCAGCCTGGCTTCGGCTATGGCTTCAATCTTCTTGTATTCGGCCTCTATCTCGGCATTGAAGTATTTGACCGGGGTGGGCAGATCGCCGGTAAGAATTTCACCGGCATCGTGAAAGATGGCCAGGGTCGCGGCGCGATCGGGCGAATATTGGCCATTGAACTTACGGTTACTGATGATGGCCAGCGCATGGGCCACCATGGCAACCTGCAATGAATGTTCCTGCACATTCTCGGGGCGGACGTTATACATCAAAGGCCAACGCTGAATTAACTTCATCCTGGCCAGGTGGGCAAAAAGGTGACTCATACAACTTCCTTTGGTAGCTAAGTTTTTTGCTCGTTTCCCTTACTTTACCTCAGTGGTTAAAGGCTGTCAGTGCCGGGCGGGGATAAAAAAGCCGCCTCGATGGGCGGCTGGCATTGTGTTATTGGCGGTAGTACTCAAGGAAGTCACCGAAGGCGAGCAGGGCCCGTTGTAAGTCTTCCTTATGAGGCAGGAACACCACTCGCAGGTGATCCGGCTCCGGCCAGTTAAAGGCGGTGCCCTGTACCAAGAGAATTTTCTTCTCTTTCAGTAGATCCAACACCAGGCGCTCATCGTCCCTGAGACCGAAACGCTTGCTGTCGAGGCGGGGGAATGCATACATGGCGCCCTTGGGTTTCACCACACTCACACCGGGAATTTGATTGAGCAGCTCATAACAGATATCCCGCTGCTGAGTCAGGCGGCCATCGATGGCGGTAAGCTCATTGATACTCTGATAACCCCCCAATGCGGTTTGAATCGCATGCTGATTGGGCACGTTGGCGCAAAGGCGCATAGAGGAGAGCATCTCCAGCCCTTCAATATAGCTGCGCGCCGCCTTGAGGTTGCCGGATAGCATCATCCAACCGACCCGGAAACCGGCAACTCTATAGGCTTTGGAAAGTCCATTAAACGTCACGGTGAGAATATCGTCCGACAGGCTGCAGGCCGGGATATGCACAGCGCCATCGTAAAGAATTTTGTCATAGATCTCATCGGCAAACAGTATGATGGAGTGCTGCCGACACAGCTCAACAATCTCCAGCAACAGCTCGCGACTGTATACGGCCCCGGTTGGATTGTTGGGGTTGATAATCACAATTCCGCGGGTTCTTGGGCCAATCTTGCTCTTGATATCCTCAAGGTCGGGAAACCAGTCGGCCGCTTCATCGCAGCGATAGTGGCGCGCCTTGCCGCCGGCCAGGTTAACCGCCGCGGTCCACAGTGGATAGTCAGGGGAGGGAACCAACACCTCATCATCGGTATTGAGTAGCCCCTGCATGGCCATCACAATCAATTCGGAAACACCATTACCTATATAGATATCTTCGATATCGACACCGAAGATCCCCTGGGACTGGTAATGCTGCACTATCGCCTTGCGGGCAGAGAACAAACCTTTGGACTCACAATACCCTTGGGCCGATGGCAGGTTGAGGATAACGTCACGAACTATCTCTTCCGGGGCTTCAAAGCCAAAGGGGGCCGGGTTACCTATATTGAGCTTAAGAATACGATGACCTTCATCCTCCAACCGACGCGCTTCTTTATGTACCGGCCCTCGAATATCGTAACAAACACTGTCGAGCTTATTGGATTTGATGATTGGCCGCATTACTACCTCGAAACTGGCTGATATGAAAGAGTTTAACCTTCGGCACAATACCTAATTTCAAGCGCCTTAGAAAGAGGGGTAAAGCCAAATTTTGTATTTGCGGCAGAACTTTCATCTTTAAAAGCAAAAAAATACGCATGATAAAAAGATAAAAACTCTGAGTTTGTTACAAAATTAAGTTTGAAGGACTGCTTTGAGTGCTAAACAATAGCAGTTATCACAAAGTCGCCTTAGGAAGGTGCGAACAAGTCCCATGTGTGCTCTGCGTCGGCTTACGGGCTTGGATG
>NZ_JAPEHY010000059.1:0-11584 GCF_028823715.1 Shewanella sp. K8 | reverse complement strand
CGCCAATTGCTGTGCAAGCCAGAGTGCCACGAGGACTTATTCGCACCTTCCCTAAAGATAAATACTGACACCCGACTCCCCGATTGCTAGATTGAGGTTACCGCATCGGGGAGATGCTCATAGGGAGGTGTCATGCTGGTTACACAGAGTCTTCATCAACTGCCGACGGCAAGCGGCAGCATGCAAACCCGGGTCTATCGTCCCGATAGCGAGGGTTGTTTTCCCGCCATCATTTTTTACTCGGAAATCTTTCAGGAAACCGCACCTATAAGCCGCATGGCTTGTATGCTGGCCGGTCATGGCTTTGTGGTATTGGTGCCGGAGATTTTCCACGAGCTCAATCCGCCGGGCACTGTGCTTGGTTATGATGACAGTGGCAAGGACAAAGGCAACAGCGATAAGCTGAGCAAGCCATTGGAAGCCCACGATGATGATACTCAGGCGTTGGTGGATTTTATCCGGGCTCAGCCCTGGAGCCGCGGCCGGATTGGTGCCATGGGCGTCTGCATTGGCGGTCACCTGGCATTTCGCGCCGCCCTTAACCCCGACATAGCAGCGGCATTTTGTCTCTATGCCACAGATATTCACAGCGGCGCTATCCCGAGTGCGCCGGGGAATGACTCTCTGAGCCGCTGCCGGGATATTCGCGCCGAGTTGATGATGATCTGGGGCAAGCAGGCCCCCCATGTGCCGAGTGAAGGGCGCTGTCTCATCCAGCAAAGGCTGGAGCAATGCCAGACCTTATACAGCTGGCAGGAGCTCAATGCCCAGCACGCCTTTATGAGGGATGGCGATCCCCGTTATGACCCGGCATTGGCGTTGCAGATGTATCAGCAGGCGCTGGCGCTGTTTCAGCGCAGGCTCAATTAATCCTGCTTGGTCAGTTGCTCCGGCTCTGTCTCTTGTGCCTGCGGCGCCGAGGCATTGCTGGGTGCCAGCTTCAGCACGGCTTTTTGCAGTATCAGGTTGTTGGGGTAGGTAACAGTATCGCCGTTGTCGCGGCGGATAAGCACGTGGAACAGCCCCACTTCCAACAATACCCCGGTAATATCTTCATCCTTGTCGACGACTTTGATCCGCTCACCGACTTTGTAGGGAAACACAAAAAAGATCAGCACCCCGGCGGTGAGGTTACTCAGTATCGACCACTGGGCCACCAAAGCCACCCCCAGCACGGCAAATGCCGAAGACACGAACAGTGAAACCTCCTGATAGCCGAGTCCCAGAGAAACGGCCATCAACGACAGAGTGACAAAGAACAACAGATAGCTGATAAAGCGGGTCACCAGGCTGGTACGGGCGGCGCTGACCTGTTTCTTGTCCGCCAGGGTTTGCACCGCATTTTTCAGCGCCCGCTGCAGAAAGAAAAACACCCCGAGATAGAGGCAGGCAATCAGAATATTGTGAGTCATATGGCGTATGCTTCTGTGAGAAATAAGGCATTTGCTGGCATACTAGCGACTTTGTCACAGGGGATAAACTCCCCAATCGAGAATTATTCAAGCATGGCAGATTATCGCACCTTAGTGCAGCAACAGGATGAATGGGGCAGCGTCGCTGTCCTCGATGATGGCGACTGTCGGATTTTGGCCTTCGGCGAACACGACGAGCAGAGCAAACTGTTGAAAAAGGCCCCTCATGTACCGCAGCACACCTATGTGCAAGCCATGCTGTTGGCGCTTTTGTACCTCAAACCCAAGAGCGCCATCATTTTGGGGCTGGGCGGCGGCGCCTTGGTGCATGCGCTGAGGCATTTTGATGCCGCTATCAAGCTGACAGCGGTCGAGTTGCGCCCCCTGGTGCTTGAGTTGGCCAAGAGCCATTTTCAACTGCCACTGTCGAAAAAGCTGAACCTTATCAATCAGGATGCCAATCAGTTTCTGGCCAGTGCCGATCACAAGAAGGTAGATATTATCTTCGCCGATCTCTACGGCTCTGAAGGGGTGGATGCCGGTCAGCTGAGCCAAGCCTTTATCGAGCAGAGCCTGGCACTGCTCAAGAGTGAAGGTTTGCTGGTGCTCAACTGCTGGAAAGAGCACAGTCAGGACAGAGGCCTGCTGGCTCGCCTGCAGCAACATTTCCCCGATGTGCGGGCCTGCCTCACGGGGGGCGGCAACTGGGTAGTGTTTGCCTCAAGGACACCGAAAAACTTTACCAGTGCCGGGCTCAAACAGGGCGCCGCCGGCTTGTCTGCTGTGCTGGACTGCGATCTCGGCCGCTCTCTCAGTCGCTTCGAACTCTGGCAGTAGGCTAATTTGTAAGGGATTGTTAAGGGCACTAGTCCGTAAAAGCCCTGATGTTATATTTGTCTGCCCCTCAATAATGATAAGCAGTACAAATGAATAAAAACAAAAGATTAGCAGTAAAACTTCTGACCCTATCCTGCCTTGTGGGCGCTGGGACGACACAGGCCGAACAGTATGAGTTTGCCACTCAAGTCGCCCCGGCCAACACCTTGGTGATGTTCCAGCATCAGGATGGCACCCTATACTCGGCCGCCGGATTGCAGGCGGATACCCGCAAACAACTGCAGCGCGCCATTGCGGCCGCCAACTTCAAAGGCCAGGAGGGCGAGCTGCTCGAATTGCTGGCCCCCATTGGTACCCAAGCAGAGCGCCTGCTGCTGCTCGGGCTTGGGGATGCTGAACTGACGCCGGGGGAGACAGCCTTGCTGGGGGGCAAGCTGTCAAATCACCTGGAAGCCGTCAAACAACCCAAGGTGGCGGTATGGGCCGCTGATATCCCAAATAGCCAAGGGTTTATCGCCGAATTGACCCAGGGGATTTCCCTTGCCAGCTACCGCTATCGTGACTTCACGGCCAAGCCGCGCACCGAAAAACAGTACCATTTTGCGGTCGCCGAGCCCAAGGTAGCCGAGACCAATCACCTCAAGTCGGCAGCGATTGCCGATGGGGTGGCGCTGGCGCGGGATCTGACCAACAAACCGGCCGCCGAACTCTATCCCGAGTCCTTTGCCGATGCGGCCAAGGAACTCAAGCGTCTTGGCGTCAAGATCAAGGTGTTGGAACCCAAAGAACTGGCCAAACTCAATATGGGTGCGTTGCTGGCCGTGGGCAAAGGCAGCGAGCGAGGCCCTAGACTGGTAGTCGCGCACTGGCAGGGCAGTGATGATGCTCCGGTGGCGCTGGTGGGGAAGGGGATTACCTTTGACTCAGGCGGCTATAACATCAAGGCGACCGGCACTTCGATTGCGCGGATGAAGTCAGATATGGCCGGCGCCGCCACAGTGTTGGGAACGGTCAAGGCGATGGCCGCCTCCAAGGCGCCGGTTAATCTGGTGGGTATCATGCCGCTGGCGGAAAACATGGTCTCGGGTCGTGCAATGATCCCGGGGGATGTGATCAAGACTGCCCAGGGGCTGACGGTTGAAGTCCTCAATACCGACGCTGAAGGACGCCTGGTGCTGGCCGACGGTCTTTGGTATGCCCGCGAGAAATACCAACCACAAGTGATAGTGGATGTGGCGACCCTCACAGGGTCCAAGGTGCGTGCCCTAGGGGTGGAATATGCCGGCCTGTTCAGTGACTCAGAACCTTTGGTGCAGCAACTGACATACGCGGGACAGCAGGTGGGGGAAAAGCTGTGGCGTCTGCCGCTGGATCCGGCCTACGGCGAAGAGCTGCATTCCAGCATCGCGGATTTAACCAACACAGGCCGTGAAGGCAGCGCCGGGGCTTCTTCGGCGGCGATGTTTCTCAAGCGTTTTGCCGGTGATCAACCCTGGGCTCATCTGGACATTGCCGGTAATGCCCTGGTCAGGAGCGACACTCAACTGGCTCCGGCCGGTGCTACCGGTTATGGTGTACGCCTGCTGAGCCATTGGTTGGAACAGCATAAGTTCAGCGAGAACCAATAGATCAATAACTTGCCCGGGAGCGAAGGGTAATCGCTTTTTTCGCTCCCGACACAAGTTCCTCTGAAAAACCGATTAAGGCAACAGCTTTTATCCGTTATCTTATTTTAAACCCTTTGGTTAATATGACTTCCATCGACGGGCAGCAATGAAGTTGACCCGGACAATTCAAACTGAAAATGGGAGCATACAATGACTCAGTCAATCATCAACTCTGTAATCAAACCCTTTAAAGCTACCGCCTTCCACAAAGGTGAATTCGTTGAGCTGACCGAACAGGATCTGCTGGGCAAGTGGTCTGTAGTTTTCTTCTATCCAGCCGACTTTACCTTCGTTTGCCCAACTGAACTGGGTGATATGGCTGACCACTACGAAAAACTGCAAGCCATGGGCGTTGAAGTTTACTCTGTGTCTACCGACAAGCACTTCACTCACAAGGCATGGCACGATACTTCCGACACCATCAACAAGATTCAATTCCCAATGATAGGTGACCCAACCGGTGAAATCAGCCGTAACTTCGGCGTGCTGGTTGAGGAAGACGGTGTTGCCCTGCGCGGTACTTTCGTCAGCAACCCTGAAGGTGAAATCAAAGTCGCGGAAATCCATGACCTGGGTATCGGACGTAGCGCCAGCGAGCTGGTTCGTAAGATCCAAGCTGCTCAATATGTTGCCACTCACGACGGCGAAGTTTGCCCTGCCAAGTGGCAGCCAGGCGACGAAACTCTGGCTCCTTCTCTGGACCTGGTTGGCAAAATCTAAACAGCCAGCCTGACCCAGAAGGCTCCGAACCTCCCCCTGCAAGGGTTCGGAGCCTTTTTCCCCGCACTATTTCTGTTTTCCTTTAGTCTGATTCTGGAGTCATCATGTTGGATGCGAATCTGAAAAATCAACTGCAAACCTATCTGCAGAACCTCAAGCAACCAGTTGAACTTGTCGTATCTGCAGATGAAAGCCCAAAGTCCAAAGAGCTGTTGGCTCTGGCACAGGATATTGCCTCGCTCTCTTCCCTGGTCAGTGTGACCGAGCAGTCACTGTCCCGTACCCCGGCGATGCAGGTTACCTCAATCAAGGGTTCTGACATACGTTTTGCCGGTTTGCCCATGGGGCACGAATTTACCTCACTTGTGTTGGCTCTGCTGCACACAGGAGGGCATCCCATCAAGCTGGAGGCCGAGCTGATCGAGCAGATCCGCAGCCTGCCAGGGGAATATCATTTTGAAACTTTTGTTTCTCTGAGCTGCCAGAACTGCCCGGATGTGGTGCAGGCGCTCAATATGATGGCGGCGATCAACCCGCGGATCAGCAATACCATGATAGATGGTGCCCTGTTCCAGGATGAGGTTGAGCAGCGCAACATCATGGCCGTGCCTTCGGTTTATCTGAACGGCGAGCCTTTCTCTGCCGGCCGCATCAGCCTGAAAGAGATACTCAATAAACTGGATACCAATGCCTTTGCCCGCCAAGCCGAGAGCCTCAACCAGCGTAAGCCCTACGAAGTACTGGTGGTTGGCGCCGGGCCTGCCGGTGCATCAGCCGCCATCTATGCCGCCCGTAAGGGACTGCGCACTGGGTTGTTGGCCGACAAGTTCGGTGGCCAAGTCAGCGAAACCGTAGGCATTGAAAACTTTATTTCGGTCAAGGCGACTGAAGGCCCCAAGTTGGTGGCAAATCTGGAAGAGCATGTTCGCGACTATGAAGTGGATGTGATGGATAACCAGAAGGCGGTTCGTCTTGGCAGCAATGGCCTCTATGAAGTGGAACTGGAAAATGGTGCCGTACTCAAGAGCCGTACTGTCCTGTTAGCCACCGGGGCTCGTTGGCGGGAAATGAATGTCCCCGGTGAGCAGGAATATCGTGGCCGCGGTGTGGCTTATTGCCCTCACTGTGATGGCCCGCTGTTCAAGGGTAAACGGGTTGCGGTGATCGGCGGTGGTAACTCGGGTATTGAGGCGGCTATCGATCTGGCCAACATAGTCGAGCATGTGACTGTACTCGAGTTTGACAGCAAATTGCGCGCCGATGACGTGCTGCAGCGCAAGGCCAAATCTATGGGTAACATCACCATCATCACCCAGGCGCAAACGACAGAAGTCCTTGGTGATGGTAGTCGGGTTATCGGGCTCAACTACACAGACAGAGCCAGTGGCGAGCAGCATAATATTGCGCTGGCAGGTATCTTTGTGCAGATAGGTCTGGTGCCCAACACTGAATGGCTGCGCGGTACTGTGGAATTGACTCCACGCGGTGAAATCATTGTCGATGAACGCGGTCAGACTTCACTGCCAGGGGTGTTTGCCGCCGGTGACGTGACCAACTCGGCCTACAAGCAGATCATCATCGCCATGGGTAGCGGTGCAACCGCCTCTCTGGGAGCCTTTGACTACCTGATCCGCCATTCAGAGGATGAATCGGCAGCGGCTTGATGGGTTAACCACTCAACAGCCTTTAGCAACACAGCAGCCGGCCAAGTGCCGGCTTCTTTTGTTCTAAGGCAAACCTTTGGTTCAGCTGAGCGTCAGTCTCTTTGGGTTAATTTGAACCGTTTAGGGTCGATGCCGGTTGGTGGAAAATGACCTTGCCACTCGATTGCCTTGGCATTCCAGGTTTGGAGTAAATAACAATGTCTGCATCTTATTTGGCAAAGAGCGCCCTGTTGCTTTTGCTGTTGGGTTTGGGGAGTCTCGGTGGCTGCGCCGATATTCTATGCTCTGCCCGTACCTATGAAGCGGTTGCCGATGGTTGGCAGGATCACAATCAGTGTGTGCGTCAGGCGGAAGATAACTTACGTCGTCATCAGCAAGAACAGCAAAGGCAGCAGGATACTGCGACGCGTCAGGCATTGCAGGAGGCATTGGCGCAGCATAAGTGAGTCTTAGGTTCGCCCATGTATCCACAATAAAAAAACCGGCTTTGCCGGTTTTTTGCTATCGCCAGAGCCTTGGGAATATCAGGCTGTGGTATTGATATTGTGGCCTATGTTACCAACCGGGCCGGCAGGTTCTTGTGTCGGCGTAGCGGCCTGGATAAGTTGCAGTGCGATTTCGCCTTCGGCTTCTTGTTGCTGCTTGGCCAGCTGCGCGACTTTAACACCGACAGCGCCGGTATCCATATTGACCGACAGCGGCTGGGAGTTGAGAGAAACTGTCATGGCTTTCCTCTGGGTTGGAGAGTCGCTTCGGGACTCGGGCATGATACTGTTATCGGCATCAATAGCTATAACTTTAGCCTAAATCCCGCTTGTCCGGCAAAAAGCCAAGCCACCAATGGGCAACTTGGCTTCTTGCTGCTGCTCTGAACTTCAAGTCGTGATCCATCAAGCGGCCTTACGGCGGCGCTCCAACAGTTTTCTACCGCTGACTATCAGGATAGTGACGACTATGGCGCCGATAATCAGCCCCAATGCCAGGGTGACGCTCTGTAGCGCCGCCGGGTTGACCGCCAGGGTGCCGCCCAAGCCAAGCATCATGATGCCGGACATCAGCTTCAGGGTCTGGCCCTCTTTCTCGGTCAACTTACGTTTACCAAGCGTCATGCTGAAAGCAATCACTATGATGGCCAGTGGGATCACATAGACAATGTTGTACAGCACCAGGTACATATAGCGCTCAAAGCTCGGCAGGTTATGCATGGAGAGCACGCTGGTGTAGATCATAGGGAAACCCGCAGTACACAAGAGCTCATAGGCGTTGGCCAGAATCGCCAGCACTGTGGTACCGGCTATCATGGTCGCCAGGCTGGAGGCGCTGGACAGCTTACCCATACGCTTGATAAGCCCGGTGCGGTTTTCCGCCGACATGGATAGGGTTACTTCTCCTTTGGTAACGAAGTAGTCCTTCACGTTGATACTGCCGGCGATCAACGCCAGTATTCCCGCTGCCAGAATAATCATCCCGCCATCACTGCCGGCCCCCAACAGCTGGAAGATGTTGAGCCAGGCGGTCATAAACAGGAAGTAAATAAAGCCCGAGAAAAACACGAAGATACCACCAACCAACAGCATACGGCTGCGGCTCTTGGCGTTGACCATGATGGACAGCAGGAACAAGAGCACGAAGAAGGCACAGGGGTTAAAGGCATCGACACCGGCCAGTACCAGCGTCAGAATTGGCAGCGACATGGTTTCAGGTGTCACCACCCCAACCAGAGGCAATTCCACCGGCTGCACTTCGGGCTCTGCCGCCAGAGCCGTGGCATCACAGGTGCCATCGCCACCATCATTGGCGCAGGTGCCAAACAGCGGCGCCTGAGTTGAACCTGTGTTTGCCTGAGTGCTTGTTTGTCCCGGCATATCTTCCGGGCTCAACTGGCCGCCCGCCTGCAGGTAGCAGTTCTTGAGGCGGTTGAGCAGGAACTGACCTGTCACCTCTTCACTGGAATAACCGACTATCACCTTGCCACAGGTAGCCATATAGGGCACTGAGCGGGCTTCTGTTCCTGTCTCTGTGGCCAACTGCTGCCACAGCTCCTGAGTACCCGTGGCGCCCACCATCACAGAGTGCAGCTCTATCCAGGGGTAGCGCTCCGGCAGAGAGTCGATGAATGGATGCGCTTCAGCGCAGTGGGGACAGGTCTTGGACCAGACAAAATATAAAGGAATTTTGATCTGCCCTTGCTGATCCACCTGTTGCCACTGGATCTGCGACGCCGAATTTTCGGTTGCGGCAAGGCCTGCGCTGAAACTCAGTAACAGGCAGAGAAAGAGGGTTCTTAACATAAGCTTACCTGTGTAAGAGGGATTAAACTGTATCTGAATGACCCATAGCCCGGTTCAGGCTACAAGTACCCTACAAATACTTTACTCCAAGCCCTTGGTATCCATGATAAAGCAGCATCAAAACTGTTAGCAGACTCGAAAAAGTCCCTAAAGTGAGACACATGGACATTTGTTAAGCTTTGAGTAATAAAACCGCATTCGAACAGTGCCATTGTGGTAAGCGACTTCAGTAATTTACTTTTTTGCCGCTAAACTTTTACTCCACCCTAAAAATTTATAGGACTTCTTATGCAGTTCACGCTTAAAACCCGCTTACTGCTGGTCAGTCTGGGCGCCGTTTTGCTTACGGTTGCCGCCCTGGTTGGCCTTTCCTCCTCTTCCATTCGTGATAATGCCATGCAGCGAACCCAGCGCGAGGTCGATCAATTGGCGAACACCTTTGCCGGCGGCATAGGGCAGTGGATGTATGACAGACAAAAGGCGATCAGCAGCATTAAGGGCACGCTGCAGCGGAACCCTGAGGTCAATATCACCCCTTTTCTGATGCAGGCCCATGAGGCCAGCGGTTTTGCGCTGACCTACTACGGCGATGAGCAGGGCAACATGTACCGTCAGGATCCCAGCCTGAATACGGCTGGCTATGATCCCCGGGTTCGCCCTTGGTATCAGGATGCCAAGCGGGAAGGAGCCATGATAATGACGGCACCTTATGTCAGTGCCACATTGCAAAAGCTGGTGGTCACCATAGCCGAACCGGTAATGAACAGCGGTCGCCTGCAGGGCGTGGCAGCGGCTAATCTCACCATAGATCAACTGACAGATGCGGTGCGAACCCTCAAGGTGCCGGGTGACGGCTATGCCGTGATGCTTGAACGCTCAGGCTTGATTATCAGTCATCCGGACAAGGACCTGAACGGTCAGCAGTTCAGCCGTCTTGGCAGTGCCTTCAATCCTCAGTGGCTCAGCGCCAGGATCAGCGCCAATACCCTGGATGAGATGGCATTCGACGGTAGCAGCAAGCTGTTTTACGTGGCGGCAGTGCCTCATACAGATTGGGCACTGATGTTTGTGATGGACAAGGCAAGCATCATGGCCGAGGCTACCGAGCTGGCATGGTGGATGTCTGCGGTGGGCGTGTTGTTTTTGGTGGGCTTTGGTCTGTTGCTGGTATTGGTGTTCAAGAGCCAGTTCCGCGATCTGGAACGTCTGGCCAAGGCGCTCAACGATATTGCCGAAGGGGAGGGGGACCTCACAGTCCGTATCGAGACCCGTAATCAGCACGATGAGATAGGCATGCTCGCCGCCGGCTTTAATCGTTTTGTTGAACGCCTGCACGGCATGATTTCCCGTATGAGTGACATAGCCCAGCAGTTGGGAGGCCAGGCACAGGAGACCCGCCATTCGGCCGAGAGTAACAGCCAGAGCATCGAAGTGCAGCAGGACGAAGTCACTATGGTGGCAACCGCTGTGACCGAAATGGCCAGTGCCACCGAGGAGATCGCCAGCAATGCTGAACTGACGGCACAGACGGCGCAGTCGGCGGTCGGCCTGGCCGGCAGTGGACAACAGCAAGTGCTGCAGAGCCAGGAATCGATTCGTAGCCTGGCGCAGGAAGTGGATACCGCCAGTCAGATCATCGGCGAGCTCAACGAGCACTCACAGAAGATCAACAGCATTTTGCTGACCATCAGCGGTATTGCCGAGCAGACCAATTTGTTGGCTTTGAACGCCGCCATCGAAGCCGCCAGAGCCGGTGAGCAGGGGCGCGGATTTGCCGTGGTAGCCGATGAAGTCAGGGTGCTGTCGCAGCGCACTCATGCGTCGACACAAGAGATCCAGACCATGATTGAGACCTTGCAAAAAACCGCTTCCAAGGCAGTGAATTCCATGGCTCAGAGTCATCAGATGGCCGAAACCAGTGTGATGGATGCCGAATCGGCCAGTGCCAGTCTGGAGCAGATAAGCCAAGCGATCACCCAGATATCCGATATGGCCAGCCAGATAGCTACAGCGGCCGAAGAGCAAACCTCTGTCACCAGCGAAATCAATCGTAATACCGAGTCGATTCGTGAGGTTTCTCAAACCCTGTCACAGGAGGCCAACAGCGCCACTGTCAAAGCGCAGGAGTTGGCTGAGTTGTCAGATTCGCTGCGCCGTGAAGTCGGCCGTTTTAAACTCTAGCGCAATACCTAAGGAGGGTGCGAACAAGTCCCATGAGTGCTCTGCATCGGCTTACGGGCCTGTAAGCCACTTCGCACCTTCCCTAAGGGGCATTCATTTGTGGATCTTGAAAGTACTTAGTTATTCGGCGGCGCTTGGCTTTTCAATCGTCGCCATCATCTGTTGGTTAGTACACCAATGCAGACTCACTTCGCGATTGTCTTTATGGGTTGCCGTGCGGATACGAGTGACTATGGGGTGAGAGAAGTGTGCTGCGGTTAAATATTCTTTAACCCTTTCAATTCGTCTATTGGCAAGCCACATATTATATTTTTGCAAATCTTCATCGCCGATAGACTTATCCATATTGAATTCCAATAACAGATAGCCGCTTGAATTATCGCTATTATCAGCAACAATTTTATCCAGTTGCAAAGAATCCTGGGTACTGAAATAAGAGCTGTTCTTGGCATAATCGACATTGCCAAGCAAAACGCTTTTCTGACAGGTGGCTTGGGTCGCGCCGGTAAACAGCAGTAACCCCAGAATCAGGGCGCGCATATCATTCTCCTTTGACTATGACTTTATTATTGCTCACATCCACTTTTGAGGCGCAAATTTAATCGATTGTCCAGGAAAAATCAATTTTATATGAATATCAACCTTTGCTGAATGACAGCGTCATAATACAGAATGAATGACGGAAAAATGTCGCAACAAATATAATTTCAATTGTTGCGACATTTATTTATATTCTTGCCAATAAATTGACTGAATATTAGGGAAGGTGCGAATAAGTCCTCGTGGCACTCTGGCTTACACAGCAATTGGCG
>NZ_JAPEHY010000058.1:0-12345 GCF_028823715.1 Shewanella sp. K8 | reverse complement strand
CAGGCCTGTAAGCCGACGCAGAGCACACATGGGACTTGTTCGCACCTTCCTTAGCACAGACGAAAGTCCACAGTAGTTAGCCGCAAGGCTGATGACTCTGGGGGATAAGCTGCAGATGCAGCTCGCCATCTTCAGTAAGCCCCAAGGATTGCCAGCCGAGATGGCGATAGAAGCCTTCGGCGCGGGTACCCGGCTCGGTACTGAGTTGCAGCTTGCTGCAGCCACCGGCGTGGAGCCAGTCAACAGCTTGCTGTAACAGAGCCTTACCTATGCCCTTTCCTTCCGCCTCTTGAGCGATAAAAAGCGCCCAAATTCTGGCATCATCACGGTCGGCACAGGTAAAGCCAAGCAGTTGTGTGTCAGTCTCGGCAACCCAGCTTCGCCGCCGGCCGCTCAGGTAACCGAGATAACAGGCATGAGTGATCCGCCCGGGATCCTGCAGGCGATTTTCGCTCACATTCAACCTCAGTGACATCATGGCGGGGATATCGCTTAACCTGGCGGTGCGTATGTTTATGCTCATGCTCGCGCTTGTGGCTAAAAAGACTCTCTTCATAGTGCTCAAATTAGCGCCAACTTAAGGTGACTGTCCAGTTGCCGAGCTCCAGTTGCCGAGAGTCCGGTTGCCTTGAAACGATTAAGGCACTGGCACCGGCATTGTCATCTTCACCAAGCACCATATTCCTTGGACATCGCCAGCACATTATGGCGTGAAAACCACACAAGTTGGCGCCAATACCAAAGCAGCACCCAGCCTGATGCGGCACCATGGTGTTGCTTAACAGAAAAGCTTAACCGGGACATCCCCCGGGATAGACCAACAAGGAGCCGAAAATGAAGCTGGATCCCAAAGAGAAATTGTTAGCCGGCAGAGTGCAACAGATATTGGGCCGAGTGCTGACCCGCGCCGATTGGCAACTGGCATTAACGCAGGACTTTCATCCGGAATATCGTCAGTGGGTAGATGGTAAGGAGCTGGATTACCGGGCCTTTTGTGCTCACATTCACTGGCTCAGAAGCCTGGTAAAAATTAGCGAAATCGGCTTTGAGCAGCTCATTTGTCAGCAGCAAAAGGTGTTTTCCTGTCATAGAGTGGCGGGAGAGAAAGCCGATGGCAGCCGATTCAGCATCAGAGTATTGGCCCTGTTTCAATTCGAGGCCGAACGTATTATCCGCACTGACGAGATGAGTTGTGTGTTAAGCGGCGATGATAGCGCCAAGCGGCTGGCGCAGAGCTACTGAGGATATGACTGGCGCCGGAAGAAATTGTGATAAGCCGCCGAAAACGCACTGAGATTCTGATAGCCAAGCTCCAAAGCCACCTGTGTCATCGGCTGCCCTTGCCGCAGTCGGCGCTGGGCTTCGAGCATAAGGCTACGACGGCGCCAGTCCTTAAAGCTCTCCCCCAGGCACACACGGAACAAGCGATTCAGCGTCCGCTCGGAAGCGCCGCAGTGCTTGGAAAAATCCTCTAGACGCAGCTTAAGATTGGGTGAACGCTGCATGGTTTCGATAACTGGCAATAGCCTGGGGTCCAGACTCTGGTAAAGCGGCTCGAGCCGGCCTTGAGGCTGAAGCTGACACAGATTATCCTGCAGCACTTCAAGATAGGCGGCCTCCTTGTCTTCAGTGACAGTTTCCAGTCTTTGCAGCAGCGCCGACCACAGTGGACTGACGCTCATGGGCGCAGGTCCTTGATGCAATCCATGAGACTGCCAATGCTGCGGCAATACCTCGGGCCGCAAATAGAATAAACTGCAGCGTGTATGTTTCAGCAATCTATGAGCATGCTCGCACCCGGGCGGCAGGTACAGGAGTTGACCGCTGAGCAGCAAGGACTCGGCTTGGCCACTCTCCAGCAAAACCGCGCCATGATACAGATAGATAAGCTGACCGATATCGTGGCTATGGCACCCTGTGGCGTCGCTTTCACTGTAGTGTCTCAATAAATGCCGCATCGCTTTCCCTTATCTCCTTGCCTTGACACAATCTTCCGGCTCATGCCCGGAACGCAAGCATAGCGGCGACGTCCCCTTTCGCTCAAGCGGGCTTGGTTCAAGGTTCCCACAAAGAGCAAACCACAGGCAACAGGACTGCAATTGTAAGATGCCTGAATATACGCTAGGTTTATTCAGTTAATTCAGCCAGATAAATCTGGCAAACGTCAGTACACAAGGATGGTCGCCATGAACGAACAACGCCCCGACTTTATCTACCCTCCCGGCTCAGTGCTTATGCACTCTCCTCTGGTGTTAACCCAGGCCGATATGTACGGCTTTTTCCTCAAGGGCAAGCTTGCCAATTTACAACAGAGTGTCGATCAAACCCTGAACCGGGTCGCCAACAACAAGATGCATTTCAAGGTGTTGTCTCCTTATGTACTGACAACTTTCACTCAAATCGCCAAGGCTTATTCCAGTGTCGAGGTGGATCGCAACAAGGGTTGGATTCAGGAAACCGATATCATCACCTGGGTGATGGTGGGCAAACAGGCCGGTGCGGATTCCGGCGAAATCAGCGAAATTCTGTTTCAGCCGCTGCATATCTGGGTCAATGATGCGATGGCATTGATCAATGGCCGCGAGCTGTTTGGTTATCCCAAATACGCCTGCGAATACCGGATGCCTGGCGTAGATGAGCCGCTGACCGAACTGTCGTTGTCGGCCAAGAGTTTTCAAAAATTTTCCCCGGATGCCGAACTGGCAATGGCACCACTGCTCCAGGTTAAGTGTAGGCCGCAGCAGGAGAATGCCCTCTCTCCACTGGAAGCCATAGGCCAAACCTGGGACTTTATTCAGGCCCAAAGCGACTTTATTCCCGATCTGGATGCTCTTGGAGCCGAGCAGGTATTCGAACTGCTGTTCAAACCGGCGGTGGAGCAAGTTTTCCTGAAGCAGTTCCCCGACGCTTCCGGTACCAAGGCGGTATATCAGGCGCTGCTGCAGGCGCCGGCCAGAGTCAACAAGGTGCATCATCTGTCGCTGCTGGATAACTCCCTGGTGGCCACCGTCTTTGCCAACGACAGCTTCCCGCTGGCCGACACCCTGGGGGTACAACTCGGCGAGCAGCAGGTGCTGCTGCCCTACCATGTGAACTTTGACTTTGAGGTACCGCCGGGCGAAGTGTTGGTGGACAACTCTGTGGTCAAAAAAGAGAAAATTGCCATTCTCGGTGGAGGCGTTGCCGCCATTACCGCAGCCATGTGTCTGACCGAACAACCCGGCTGGCAAAACCGGTACCAGATAGATATCTATCAACAGGGCTGGCGCATTGGTGGCAAGGGAGCCTCCGGGCGCAATGCCGCCATGGGGAATCGTATCGAAGAGCATGGGCTGCATATTTGGTTTGGTTTCTACCAAAATGCCGCCGCTCTGATGCGCAAAGCCTATGAAGAACTGGGGCGAGCGGATGACGCGCCGCTGGCCAGCTTTGTCGAAGCCTTCAAGCCCCATAACTTCATTGTGCTGCAGGAGCAGATAGAGGGTCGCAGCCTGAGCTGGCCCATAGAGTTCCCGCCCATGCCGGGTATCCCCGGCGACAGTACAGAAACCCTGACGCTGTGGAAATTGGTCAAGGCGGCCTTCTACTGGATCCGTCAATGGTTAAAACAGATGGATGAAGTCGATGAGGCCGTGGCCAAGGATAGCCCCAGAGACTGGTTCTCCCGCGACTGGTTTGAACGCCTGAACGATCGCATCGAAGAGGCGCTGGATGACGCCAAAGATAGCCTGGAAACCCTGGGGGACAAGCTGGAGTGCCGCTTCAACCAGCTGATAGGCCAGGAGTGTGACGATCACAACCACGACACTGTCGAGGACGATGGCCTAATCGAGAGTGCCGTCGATATACTGCATCGGCGTCTCAACCGCCGCTTTGGCGATCACTTGAGTGGCAATGACGAGCTCAGGCGCCTCTACATAGGTGCCGACCTTGGTTTGACCATACTCAAGGGGATGTTTGTCGATGGGGTATTCAAGGGCGGATTCGATGTTATCAACGGCTATGACTACCGCGAATGGCTGCGTCGCCATGGCGCCAGCGAGCGCTACACTGTCGATTCAGCACCGGTCAGGGGCTTCTACGATCTGGTGTTTGCCTACGAGCAGGGCGATTTCTCCCGCCCCAATGTGGAAGCCGGCACCATAATCCGCTCCATGCTGCGAATTGCCCTCTGCTACCAAGGGGGCGTGATGTGGAAAATGCAGGCCGGCATGGGCGACACAGTATTCACCCCCTACTATGAAGTGTTGAAACGCCGCGGAGTGAATTTTCACTTCTTCCATCAGGTACAACAGCTGCATTGTCAAGGGCAATCCGTCAGCAGCATAGAGATAATGGAGCAGGCCAGCCTCAAACCCGGACTCAGCGAGTATCAGCCGCTGGTGGATGTCAAAGGACTCGGCTGCTGGCCAAGCGAGCCTCTGCTATCACAACTGGATGAAACTCAAGCCAGATTAATTGCCGAAAACCGGGTCAACCTGGAACACTTCTGGAGTGATTGGCCGCAGCTGTACCAGCAAGAAACCGGCCACGTTCTGCCGGTGAAACAGCTGCGTAAGGGGATTGATTTTGACAAGGTGATCTTCGGTCTATCCATAGGAGCCGTTCCTCATGTGGCTAAAGAGGTGATGACCCAAAGTCCGGCGCTATCTCAAGCTGTGGCCAAGGTGCAAACCGTGGCGACCCAGGCCTATCAGTTGTGGCTCAACACAGATCTCAACGGCCTTGGCTGGCAACTTTTTCCGACTTCCGGCGAAGAGCCTGTGCTGTCGGCCTTCAGCGAGCCCTATGACACCTGGGCCAGTATGGATCAATTGATTGACAAAGAAAGCTGGCCGATAGGCAGCGTCAAAAATGCCAGTTACTTCTGCTCGGCGCTGCCGGTTGCCGAATATCCACCCAGAGAGCAGAGTGACTTTAACCAGCAAATGAATGCCGTGGCCAAGTCCGGGGCTCTGGGGCAACTCGAGCATCAAATAGGCAATCTCTGGCCGGAAGCCAAAAATGGCTTTGTCTGGGATTGGCTGCACGACCCGGAGGAACGTCAAGGACAACAGCGCTTTGACAGCCAATACTGGCGTGCCAATGTCGACCCGTCCGAGCGGTATGTGTTGTCGGTGAAAGATAGCTCGCGTTTTCGCATCACCACAGACGGTACTGGGCTGGATAACCTCTATGTCACCGGCGATTGGATAAAAACAGGGCTGAATGTGGGCTGCGTCGAAGCCGCAACCATGGCGGGTATGCACACCTCCAAGGCTATCTGTGGCTATCCGCGCCATATCAAGGGTGAGGAAGACTTCTGATAGGCATCCAGGCGAGATTTAGCCTGTTGACTCGGCTTTGGACTTGCTCCTGACTTAGCCCAGGAATTAGTCCCGAAATTAGCCCCGTGAGTTTAGCGGGGCAGGCCTTCGGCTGCTGCAAGTTGTCTGGCGTGCAGCTCACGGCGACGCAGACTCTTGCACTGATACAAGTCTTTGTCGGCGGCGCGGACCCAATCCTGGATCTTTTCTTTATCTGTACTGGTGGCAGAGCCATGATTGACACAGAGCTCGGCAAAACCTTCACTGGCAATACGCTGCTCCAGCCTCGGCAGTAAGTTCTGCAGTTGCTGCGCCTCGGCTTCCGGCAACAGCAAAGCAAAGTCATCGCCACCGATACGAAAAGGCTTTAACTTGGCCACAGACCAGCTCTTTAGCTCTTCGGCTATCGCCAGCAGCAATCTGTCCCCTTCCCCATGCCCCAGGGTGTCATTGACCCGTTTCAGCCCCTCAATATCCAGCAATACCAACATATATCCCGGCTTGGGCATGCCACTACTCAGGCAAGTATCCGCCAGACTCTCATCATAGGCCAAGCGGTTGGCAAGACCTGTGAGGCTATCACTGCGGGCTCGCTCCCAAGCGATGCCCAACTTGCGGATATACTCCTGGCGCTCTTCCGACAAGAGTTTGAGCTTGCTTGCCAACGCCAAGGACAGCAGCAGAGCATCGGCAGTGCCGCCCAGCAGAGTCGCCAGCTCGGCATACTCAAAGAAGTCCGGGGTGATACCCATGTTACCGGGCAATATGATGATTGCCGGCAATAGCAAACAGCTGAAAGCCATGATGAAATAGCGTGCCGGCGAGAAGCCTTTCATCAGACAGACATTACCGCAAACTATCGCCAGTCCAATCCAGAGCATGATAAGTACGGAAGCAATAATCGCCGTGTAGGACAAGAGCCAGATACTGGTAGGCAGAGCCAGCACACAGGCCCACAGCAAGATGCGACTGAGGCGCCAAAGTTTGGGCGAATAGAGAGAAAGCTGCAAAAAATTGTTATAGAACAAGATGTTCAATATTGGCAGACTGATAAAGAACAGGTGGTGCAGCTCGAGTTGACGGAACTGAAACAGGTGCACCGGCAAGTGGAAGGTCAAGGCCCAGCCGCAGAAGTAGGCCAGCACATAAAGACCGTACCAAAAAAACGCCTTGTCACGGGTGGTAAAGAAGATGAACAGGTTATAGCAGGCGATAAAAATCAAGCCCCCGAGGCATAGCACCACGGCTGTGGCATGCCTGTCGGCACTGAGTCTGTGTTCCCTTTCCGGTGCCAGGCGGATCTCGGGTGCCGATGAGTAGTAACGGCTCTCGACCTTGACCACCAACCAATAATCTATCCCCGGCTTGATGGTGAACCGCCTGCCGTAATCAAACAGATACTGATAGTCGGCATCATAGCCAGAGTGGGCTTGTTGCATGCTGCCATCCTGCCCAAGCAGCAGAAGGTCGATGGATTCTATGATGGAGTTGCGTACGTCTATGACCCAAGTCTGTTCACGACTGGCCACCCGCAAAGGGTTCACCATCCAGTAACTGCCACCACTCAAACTCAGGCTGGTTTCCTGTTGAGCTCGGATCCAGGCAGGTACCCCCTCGAATGAGGTCGGAGCCAGCTGTTGTGGCTCAGCCTTCAGAATGTAGCTGTTGTCGAGCACCTGAGCGGCCCAGGCACCAACACTGAACTGGAGCAGAACAAACGCAAGCAGTAGCCTGAAAAGGTAACCTGGGTGTTTATCCATATTGAAGGGCGAACGTTTGTCTGTCGGCAAATCGATTTCCGTCCAAGACCATGGCCGTATCCTTATCCCTGAGCACAAAAACGCCCAAGGCACTGAATCTATTTTTATTGTTGGTGATTTAACTCTATTTCGGCTAATGGCATTTTGCAATCTGGCTCACGGCATTCGTGACAAAATTCTGTCAGGAAACGCAAGTTTGCCACGAGCTGATGACAAAAAAGTGTAAATTCAGTCGATTCTGACCCTATCCCCTACCAACTTGAGCATTTCTGCAGTGACATCCACTTGGTCATCCAACACTAAAAAGTACCAACCCACGGTATTGCCTGTGCCCCTGATACTCAGATAATTACCCCAAAACTGCATCCCGGACTTGAGCAAGTTGTCACGACTGGCACGATTCTCTTCTCTAACTGTAGCAAACAATAGCCGAATCCCCATTTCCCGGGCGATTTGGATCCGCTTTCGCGTCAAGGCCGCCGCAATCCCCCGCCGTCTGTACTCAGGATGCACCATTAAATACCCAAGCTCGGCGATATCTCCTCGCCCGGCCTTAATCACAGCACAGCCCACCAGCTCCCCGGTCCCGTTTTGCGCCACTATCACGGCACGAGAGGCCATAAAGGCCTGATGATCCAAGGGGTGAGCATTATCATCGCGGCTGTCCACTAAAGCGCAAGCAGCAGCAATCAGATCTGGACTTTGGGCCAGGGAAACCGTGATTTCCTGGGCTGAATTAGGCATAGATACTCCTTTGGTGACTATACTTGGCGGATATGTGAGCTATTGAAGGCCCCCCCCATAAAACTTAACCTCGGCTTAACCAGATTAACGTATGGCTACAGGTAAAAGCCGCAATTGGTTAGTATGTTAGCCCCATTGAGGGAGTTTGTGGCAGACAACAAACATAATTCTCTGAGTAACCCCCGGTAATCGGGTAGCTGTCACGCTCCGGGAACAACAAGAGGAACCAAGATGAAAAATCGTATCTCGACTATTGCACTGCTTTGCGGTTCAGGCCTATTACTGGCGGCCTGTGGTGGTAGTGACAATGACACCCCGCCGACACCGACGCCTGATACCGCCAAAGTCAGCTTTGCCGTGTCTGATGCCCCGGTCGACAGCGCCGAAAAAGTGGTAGTGGCATTTGACAAAATTGAGCTGGTAAGAGCAGGACAGGATAACATCATCCTCGAGGTCTCCGGCGCCAATGGCGAGGACTACCGCCAACTGGATCTGCTGGAATATCAAGGCAGCGACAGCGCCCTCATCCTCAGCGATGCCGAGTTGGAAGTAGGCACTTATTCAGAACTCATCCTGCATGTATTGGATGAATCGGTCGGTTCAGATCTCAGCTATGTGATCGACGAAACCGGTCAAGTGCCACTCAAACAACCCAGTAATAAACTGCGTTTGGGCAGCTTTGAGGTTGGCAGCGCCGGCGTTCAGCGTTTTACCATAGAGTTTGACCTGCGCCGTAGTCTGGTGGAGAACCAAAATGGCCAGCGTTACAACCTCAAGCCTCATGGCGTGACTATAGTCGACAACGCGACTGTGGCTTCATTGTCCGGCCAAGTGGATATCAACCTGTTCAACGCCGGTGAATGTGCTGCCGATAGCGGTAACTTTGTCTACCTCTATCCCGGCCACGATCTGGACCCAACACTGCTGACCGACAACCTGGATCCGGATGTCAATCAGAATGCCGTACCAGAAGGTGCCGTAGTGCCTTACAACTCGGTCGAAGTAGAGTATGAAGTGGGTAACTTCGGCAAATACGCCTTTGGCTTTATTCCCGCCGGGGATTATACAGTAGCCTTCAGCTGCAGCGCGGAAAATGACGATCCAGAGCAATATGATGGTCTTATCATTCCCAACCCTGCCCCTCAGTTGCATCAGGTCACCCTGAGCAACCAAACCGACACTGTGCAAGATTTCAACGCAATTGTTGCCCAGTAGCTTTCAAAACCTTTTGTGAAAGGGAGCCTGTGCTCCCTTTTCTTTTGACTGTCTTCTATTGAGCCCACTTTGCAGAAGTGGTCAATGCTGCGCCATAAAAAAGCTAACGACTATAGATACAGTAAGGTTGCCAATCCAAGGAAGGTGAAGAAGCCGACAACATCCGTGACCGTGGTCAGGATCACTGAGCCTGAAAGCGCAGCATCCTGATTGAATTTCTGTAATATCATGGGTACTGCCACCCCGGCCAAGGCCGCAACCAGCATATTGACCAAAATTGCCACGGCTATCGTCATACCAATCAGGTTATCGTCAAACCAGAGCCCGGCCACCAAACCTATGAGTATGGCCCAGAGAATGCCGTTGAGTGCCCCTATCCCGAGTTCGTTCTTCATCAAGGAAAACAGGTTGCCTATGGAAATCTGTCCCATCGCCATGCCGCGGATCATCAGGGTCAATGATTGCGAGCCGGCAATACCACCCATAGAGGCCACTATCGGCATCAATACCGCCAGCGCCACTACTTTTGCCAATACATCCTCGAACAAACCTATGGTGGCAGAGGCCAAAAATGCCGTCAGCAGATTGATCCCGAGCCAAATGGCACGGCGACGCGCGCCCTTGACGATAGGCGCAAACAGGTCATCGGATTCATCCATACCGGCCGAAGCCATCAAACGCGCTTCATAGTGTTCTCGCACCAAGGCGGTTGCCGTTCGCAGCGTCAAGCGGCCGATTAAGGTGCCTTCTTCATCGACCACCGGCAGTTCAATGTCTGAGCTATGCTCTATCGCTTCGGCCGCCTCTATCAAGGATGAATCGGCCGACAATACCCGGCTGTCCGGTTCAATAAGCGAAATAAGCTGGGTTTGTGGATCCTGGCGAAAAATCTCATAGCGACTGACGGTCCCCTGGTAATGATTATCCTCATCCACCAGATAGAGATTTTCGCAGCAATCCAAGTCAATGCGGCGGAAAAAACGCTGCGCCTGTTCCACCCGGCTTTTGTTACTGAGCACCAAGGCCTGATGTTCTGTGTAACGGCCTATTTCATTTTCCGAGTATTGATCATAAAGCTCGTAGCGCTTGCGTTGCCGCTCACCCATTTGCGCCAAAGCGCGGTCGATAAAGCTGTCGGGCAGATAATCGCTCCACTCGATCATCTCTTCAGCTGACAGCTGCGCCAGCAACAGATCCACCTCTTCCACAGACATCTGCCTAAGAAGGCTCATCCTGGGTTCGGCGCGCATCAAGCTGAGCACAGCCGAGCGCTCGGCAAAGGCTATCTGATTCCAGCGCTCATAGCGTTCATCCAGCGGCAAGGACTCCAGCAATAAGGCTATAGTGCCAGGTTCGGCCTCTTCAAGGATCTCACCAAAGATCTCGGCCTGAGCCTCGCCCTCCAATAGCGTTAACTGCTGTACCACCTGCCCCACTTCTGCTTGAGGTTGAAGCTCCGGCTCGGCTGCTGTTTGTGTCACTCAACTCTCCTCTCTTTCTTCTTGTTGGTATGCGCTTGGACCAACAATTTAAATTGCACACAAATAAATTACTGACAATGAAACTTGTGATATATAGTAAAGACTCAACCAAGGAGCCACTATGTCTAACTCAATATACGCTATCCCACTGGAGAATATCCAAGGACAACAAACGGATCTCAGCGAATTTCAAGGCCGGGTCATGTTACTGGTCAATACCGCCAGTGCCTGTGGCTTTACTCCTCAGTATGCCGGATTGGAAAGCCTGTATCAGGAATTCAAAGACCAAGGCCTGGTTGTACTCGGCTTTCCCTGTAACCAGTTTGGTGCTCAGGAAAAGGGCAATGAGCAGGAGATCCAGTCCTTCTGCGAATTGAATTTTGGTGTCAGCTTCCCACTGTTTGCCAAGCTGGAAGTCAATGGCCCCAATGCTCATCCCTTGTTTAAACTGCTCAAGCAACAGGCCCCTGGCGTGTTGGGTTCGGAAGGGATTAAATGGAATTTCACCAAGTTTCTGGTCGATCGCCATGGCAAAGTCATCAAGCGCTATGCTCCCACAACCAAACCCGAGGCTCTGCGTGAACAGATTCTCCAGCTGTTACAAGATAAATAATTAATTGAAAAATAAACCAATTAAAAAAACATGATTATTTTTCGCCATTCAGGGGGAACCAAAACATCACTAAAGACTCCAACATAGTGAGCAGTGAATTTACTTTTTCATGTTCATCATTCTCCCTAAGGGGCTTCTAGCGCGGCCCCATTGATCTTCGATAGATCATAAGGCAGTCCTTAATGGCTGCCTTTTTTTATGCCTGCCGGCTCCCCAAGAAAAATCTCTTTATGGCTGAACTTTTTCTCTCCGAATGGCTCTGAATAAGTGAAGCGATTTTAACGGTTTCATCATCATCTCCCTTTGGACTGAGATACTGGAGCTAGCGCACAAGATCTTTGTCCCCTGCATTTTTTAGGCAGTCCTTTGGACTGCCATTTTTATTCTCTATTTTCATGCTGTTTGGGGACTTCCCTTTAATCATGCTTGGCATGTCGCAGATAAAAAATTTATCCACCAGGGAAACTTTTTCGTCAAAGCCGACTCTGAATAACTGAACCTTTTTCAAGTGTTTCATCATCACCTCCCTTGGATGGGAGCCCGACGCTAGCGCAGCGGGTTTTCATTCTTTGCATGACTTAGTTTTGTACGAATTTGTATGGCAGCCCCTTGGGTTGCCATTTTTTTATCCCCGGTTTTTCATTGCAAACCAAGGTCAGCAAAAAAATTTCTCTTCCAGGGAAACTTTTTCGTCAAAGCCGACTCTGAATAACTGAACCTTTTTCAAGTGTTTGTTTCATCATCACCTCCCTTGGATGGGGGCCCGACGCTAGCGCAGCGGGTTTTCATTCTTTGCACGACTTAGTTTTGTACGAATCAGTTTTGTACGACCTTGTATGGCAGCCCCTTGGGTTGCCATTTTTTTATCCTACAGCTCAACTCATTCGGATAGATAAATAGTTAATGCCAATATTGCCATTCAAGAAAATGAAAAGACTGAGTCAAACTCACTGTAAAATCATAATGTGACAGACTTTTTGGGGATCTACAGATAGGCGTGAAGCAAATAAAACTGAATTATTTTGCTTGGTGCGGGAACTCGCGGAAAAATCGGCAGTCAGAATTAGTGAACCGAGTGTTTCATCATTATCCTCCCTTCAAGATGGTTTCTAGCGCACCATCCAGAGTTTAGATTGAACTCTGACAGCGACCCAAATGGGTCGCTTTTTTTAGGTTCATCGCAGATTAGCGTGGACTGGAAATGAAAACGGTTGGAGAGTTATTGT